>NZ_JBHVEE010000016.1:0-102917 GCF_042802415.1 Streptomyces sp. NPDC057486
CAACGGGTGCACCGCCCCTTCATCTGCGTGCGGCGGCAGGAAGGGCTCAGCCTTCGACGCCGAGCTTCTCCAGGATGAGTTCGCGGACGCGGGCCGCGTCCGCCTGGCCGCGGGTGGCCTTCATGACCGCGCCGACGAGCGCGCCCGCCGCCGCGACCTTGCCGCCGCGGATCTTGTCCGCGATGGCCGCGTTGGCGGCAATGGCCTCGTCGACGGCCGTGCCCAGCGCGCCCTCGTCCGAGACGACCTTCAGGCCGCGCTTCTCGACGACGGTGTCCGGGTCGCCCTCGCCCGCGAGGACACCCTCGATGACCTGGCGCGCCAGCTTGTCGTTGAGGTCGCCGGAGGCGACGAGCTCGGTCACCCGGGCGACCTGCGCCGGGGTGATCGCCAGCTCGTCCAGGGCGGTACCGGTCTCGTTGGAGTGACGGGCCAGCTCGCCCATCCACCACTTGCGGGCCTGGTCGGACGGGGCACCCGCCTCCGTCGTGGCGACGATCAGGTCGACCGCGCCCGCGTTGAGGATCGACTGCATGTCGAACTCGGAGACGCCCCACTCCTCGCGCAGCCGGTTGCGGCGTACGCGCGGCAGCTCGGGAAGTCCCTTGCGCAGCTCCTCGACCCAGTCGCGGGCAGGAGCGACAGGCACCAGGTCCGGCTCCGGGAAGTAGCGGTAGTCCTCGGCGTTGTCCTTGATGCGGCCGGCCGTGGTGGAGCCGTCCTCCTCGTGGAAGTGCCGGGTCTCCTGCACCACCGCGGCGCCGGAGTTCAGCACCGCGGCGTGGCGCTGGATCTCGTAGCGGGCGGCACGTTCGACGGAACGCAGCGAGTTCACGTTCTTCGTCTCGGAGCGCGTACCGAACGTCTCGGTGCCGTTCGGGCGCAGCGACAGGTTCACGTCGCAGCGCATCTGGCCCTGCTCCATGCGGGCCTCGGAGACGCCGAGCGCCTTGATGAGTTCGCGCAGCTCGGCGACGTACGCCTTCGCGACCTCGGGGGCACGCGCGCCCGCTCCCTCGATCGGCTTGGTGACGATCTCGATGAGCGGAATGCCCGCGCGGTTGTAGTCGAGCAGCGAGTGGGACGCGCCGTGGATACGGCCAGTGGCGCCGCCGACGTGCAGCGACTTGCCGGTGTCCTCCTCCATGTGGGCGCGCTCGATCTGCACCCGGAAGGTCTCGCCGTCCTCCAGCTGGACGTCCAGATAGCCGTTGTAGGCGATCGGCTCGTCGTACTGCGAGGTCTGGAAGTTCTTCGGCATGTCCGGATAGAAGTAGTTCTTCCGGGCGAAGCGGCACCACTCGGCGATCTCGCAGTTGAGCGCGAGACCGATCTTGATGGCGGACTCGACGCCGATCGCGTTGACGACCGGGAGCGAACCGGGCATGCCGAGGCAGGTCGGGCAGGTCTGCGCGTTCGGCTCCGCGCCCAGCTCGGTCGAGCAGCCGCAGAACATCTTGGTCTTGGTGCCGAGCTCGACATGGACCTCAAGGCCCATGACGGGGTCGTACGTCGCGAGGGCGTCCTCGTACGGCACCAGGTCAGTGACAGTCACGGTGAAACTTTCCCTCTCAACCCAGCAGTACGTCGTCGTCGCCCAGGCGCTTCAGCTCCCGGAAGAGCAGAGCGATGCCGGTGGCGATGGCGGCAGCGGAGACGACGGCGTCGACCAGCCGGAGCGTGTCGTGCTCGGAGCGTGCCTTCTTGGCCTGCTTGAGCACGCCGACCGCGCCGAAGGCGGTGGTGCCGATGGACAGGTACGTACCGGTCTTGGACTTCTTGAAGCCCTTGGCCTTGGTCAGTGCGCTCAAAGTGACGGAGCCTCCTCCAGCAGCGGGTGCCCCCACTTTTCCACGAAGGCGGCCTCGACTGCGGCCCCGACCTTGTACAGCCGGTCGTCCTTCATGGCAGGGGCGATGATCTGCAGACCGACGGGCAGGCCGTCCTCCGGTGCCAGACCGCAGGGCAGCGACATGGCGGAGTTGCCGGCCAGGTTGGTCGGGATGGTGCACAGGTCGGCCAGGTACATCGCCATCGGGTCGTCGGCACGCTCGCCGATCGGGAAGGCGGTGGTCGGGGTCGTCGGGGAGACGATGACATCCACCTGCTCGAAGGCCTTCTCGAAGTCCCGCGTGATGAGCGTGCGGACCTTCTGCGCCGAGCCGTAGTACGCGTCGTAGTAGCCGGAGCTCAGTGCGTACGTCCCCAGGATGATGCGGCGCTTGACCTCGTCGCCGAAGCCGGCCTCGCGGGTGAGCGCGGTGACCTCCTCGGCGGACTTCGTGCCGTCGTCGCCGATCCGCAGGCCGTAGCGCATGGCGTCGAAGCGGGCCAGGTTGGACGAGCACTCGGACGGCGCGATCAGGTAGTACGCCGACAGACCCAGGTCGAAGGACGGGCAGTCCAGCTCGACGATCGTGGCACCGAGCGACTTCAGCAGCTCGACCGACTCGTTGAAGCGCTGGACGACACCGGCCTGGTAGCCCTCGCCGGAGAACTGCTTGACGACACCGATGCGCATGCCGTCGACGCTGCCGTTGCGGGCGGCCTCGACGACGGGCGGGACCGGGGCGTCGATGGACGTCGAGTCCAGCGGGTCGTGTCCGGCGATCACCTCGTGCAGGAGGGCTGCGTCCAGGACCGTGCGGGCGCAGGGGCCGCCCTGGTCGAGAGAGGACGAGAAGGCGACCATGCCGTAGCGGGAGACGCCGCCGTAGGTGGGCTTGACACCAACGGTCCCGGTGACGGCGGCGGGCTGGCGGATGGAACCGCCGGTGTCCGTACCGATGGCGAGGGGGGCCTCGTACGACGCGAGGGCGGCCGAGGAGCCACCGCCGGAGCCGCCCGGGATGCGGGTGAGGTCCCACGGGTTGCCGGTCGGGCCGAAGGCGCTGTTCTCGGTGGATGACCCCATGGCGAACTCGTCCATGTTGGTCTTGCCGAGGATGACGACGTCGGCCGCCTTCAGCTTCTTGGTCAGGGTCGCGTCGTACGGCGGGACCCAGCCCTCGAGGATCTTCGAGCCGACGGTGGTCGGCATGTCCTTCGTGGTGAAGATGTCCTTGAGCGCGAGCGGGACGCCGGCCAGCGGGCCGAGCTTCTCGCCCGCCGCCTTCTTCGCGTCGACGGCGCGGGCCTGCGCGAGCGCGCCCTCACGGTCGATGTGCAGGAAGGCGTGGACCTTCTCGTCGACCGCGTCGATCCGGGCCAGGTGCGCCTCGGTGACCTCGACGGCCGTGAGTTCACCGGAGGCGATCTTCGCGGCGATCTCGGCGGCGGTGAGCTTGATGATGGAGCTGTTGTCCGTCATGACTTCTAGTCCTCCCCCAGGATCTGCGGCACCTTGAAACGCTGCTGCTCCTGGGCCGGGGCGCCGGAAAGCGCCTGCTCGGGGGTGAGCGACGGACGGACCTCGTCCGCGCGCATGACGTTGGTCAGCGGCAGCGGGTGGGAGGTCGGCGGTACGTCTTGGTCGGCGACCTCGGAGACGCGGGCGACCGCGCCGATGATGTCGTCGAGCTGACCGGCGAAGTGATCGAGCTCTTCGCCCTTCAGCTCCAGACGCGCCAGCCGGGCGAGGTGGGAGACCTCCTCGCGCGTGATGCCAGGCATGCAGCGATCCTCAGGGGTGAGTGTTGTGGTTTTGGCCCCAATCCTATGGGGTCCGCCGTGGGAGGGGCCGCCACCCGCGGAACACTCGGCTCCGTTCTGCGCGTATCGGGGCCGGTCGGGCCCGTCGAGAAGGTCCCCCGTGCGTGTGAGGCGTCCTCGATGCCGTGGGGGAGAACGAGGACAGGACGCCACCCGTGCGTTCCGGGTTCTCTTCTCCTGCCGCCGGCCCGCCCGCTCACGTCGTCGCCGGACGCGAGGGGACCCCTCGCCCGGGGGACCGCGGCTCAAGCCCGGCCGCCCCCGTCGCCGCGGCTGCGGCTGCGGCTGCTGCGGCGGCTGCTGCGGCTGCTGCGGCTTCCAGCTCGGCCGGCCGACGCCAGCCGTGCTCGCCGCGCGCCCTCAGCCAGGCCGTCGTCTCCTGCGGCGGCATTGCGGCAGCCACCAGCCACCCCTGCACCGCGTCGCAGCGCAGGTCCCGCAGCCGCTCCCACGTCTCGTCGTCCTCGACGCCCTCGGCGACGACCAGCAGGCCCAGTGAGTGGGCCAGGTCGATCGTGCAGCGGACGATCTCCGCGTCCTCCTGGTCGACAGCCAGCCGGGCCACGAACGACCGGTCGATCTTCAGCTCGCTGACCGGCAGCCGGCGCAGGTGGACCAGCGAGGAGTAACCCGTACCGAAGTCGTCGAGGGACATCTTCACGCCGTGCCCGGTCAGCCCGGCCAGCGTGTCCGCGGCGCGCTGCGGGTCCTCGAGCAGCACGTGTTCCGTGATTTCCAGCTGCAGGGAGCCGGGAGGAACGCCGTGCCGGGCGAGCCGGGCCGCGACGCCGCCCGCGAAGCCGGGGGTGTGGACGTCGCGCGGGGAGACGTTGACCGCGACGGGGACGAGCAGCCCCTGGGCCCGCCACCGGGCTACCTGCGCCAGCGCCGTCTCCAGCACGTACTCGGTGAGGTGCGGCATCAGGCCCGACGACTCGGCGATGGCGATGAACTCGTCCGGAGGGACCCGCCCGCGCTCCGGATGCACCCAGCGCACCAGCGCCTCGAGTCCGGCCACCTGACCGTCGAAGCGGACCTTCGGCTGGTAGTGGAGCTCCACCTCGCCGGCGTCCAGGGCGCGCCGCAGATCACCGAGGAGACCGAGCCGGTCCGGGGTGTTGCTGTCCCGCTTCGACTCGTACACCTCGACGCCCGTACGGTCCCGCTTGGCCTGGTACATCGCCACGTCGGCGCGCCTGAGCAGCCCTTCGGCGTCCAGTGCGTGCTCGGGGTATACGGCGACACCGGCACTGGCCTCCAGCACCAGGGTGAGTCCGTCGAGGTCCAGTGGTGAGGAGAGCTCGGCGACCAGATGGCGGGCGACACGCTGGGCACTGGTGGTGGAGTCCGCGGTCGGGAGCAGTACGGCGAACTCGTCGCCGCCGAGCCGCGCGGCCTCCGCTCCGCGCGGCAGGGCCAGCCGGAGCCGTTCCGCTATCTGCAGCAGCAGGCGGTCTCCCGCCAGATGACCGAGGGTGTCGTTGACGGCCCGGAACCGGTCGAGGTCGATCAGGACGAGGGCGGATCTGGCACCGATGCTCTCGGCGTCCTCCAGGGCCGTCCAGGTGCGTTCCAGCATCCACTGCCGGTTGGGCAGTCCGGTCAGCGGGTCCCGCAGCTGCTCCTCGGCTCTGGCCCGGGCGATCCAGAGGGTGGAGTCCAGGGCGATCAGCGGGACCGCGAAGAGAGGCAGCAGGACGGGGGCGGTCATCGCGACGACACAGATCAGCGGGGCGATGCCGAGCAGGGCGACCGCGACGAGCCCCTGCCGCAGCAGGGCCGTGCGTGCGACGGTCGGCAGTCCGCCGCCCTGGTGTGCCCGCGCGTACCACAGGAGGACCCGGGTGACGAGGAGGTAGGTGGCGGCGGCGAGGAGGACTTCCGGGGCTGCGTCGATGCCCCAGTCGAGTGGCTGCCAGGGCGACTCGACGGTCTGCAGCTCACCGAACGCGGCGAGGACCAGCGCCGCCGCCCCTATCCCCAGAATGTCGACCGCCCCGTGCAGCAACCCCTGCGACCAGCGGTGCCTTCGTGCCACACCGACGAGGACGACGACGACCATGCTGACGAGCCCGGCGGCCACCCAGCCGTAGAGCAGCAGGACGGCCAGGGTGAGAGCGGCACCGGACCCGGTCCCGCCCCACCAGCGGTCGCGCCCGAGGGCCACCAGATGGCCGACGATGATTCCGGTGAGGACGGCGAGCGACCAGCCGGCCGTGCCGTCCGGGAAGAGCGCGCGCCCGTCGCTCACAGTCCGGTAGAAACCGGTCGCGAGCTGGACAGTGGCGATCGCCATGACGACGGCACCCACTTTGGGGGTGAGGCCGACGAAACCTTGCAGCCGCGACACCGGTGCGGCGCTCTCGGTCGGTTTCATTCCGTCCCTCTCACAGCCGGCGGTGCCGATGTCACCTGTTGTCCCGCTCCCATGCCACCACGGCCACACGGCGGTCGTGCAGCCGGGGCTCGGCAGGCGCAGGACTCAACAGTAGGCCGCGAAACCCCCTACGGGCAGCGCTCTACAGCTCTTGCCCGAATGCAATCCGACTATCCGTCAGCGTCTGTTATGCGCCGAACGGGTGAACTCGGACGTTGCGACCGGGCCCCCTTGCCCGGACGGGCCCGTTCCGTATCACGTCCCGCCCCGTCCGGTGCCACCGCGGCCTGCTACTCCTCAACCGGTCCGGCGGCAGGCACAGCCGCCGCGCGCGCCGCTTCCGGCCCCTCTTCGAGCAGCACGGCGAAGCCCGCCCCGTCCAGAACCGGAACCTTCAGCTGCATGGCCTTGTCGTATTTCGAGCCCGGGTTGTCGCCGACCACGACGAAGGAGGTCTTCTTCGAGACGGAACCGGTGACTTTGGCTCCCCGGCTCTGCAGAGCCTCTTTCGCACCGTCCCTGGTGTGGTCGGCCAGCGTGCCGGTGACGACGACGGTGAGTCCTTCGAGCGGCCGCGGCCCCTCGTCCTCGCCCGCGGCCTCGTCCGCCATCCGGACCCCGGCCTCCCGCCACTTGCGCAGGATCTCCCGGTGCCAGTCCTCCGCGAACCACTGGGTGACCGAGGCGGCGATGATGGGTCCGACCCCGTCGGCGTCGGCCAGCTCCTGCTCCGTGGCCGCCTCGATGCGGTCCATCGAACGGAACTGACGGGCCAGCTCCGCGGCCGCGACCGGACCCACATGACGGATCGACAGCCCCGTGAGAATCCGGGCCAGGGGAGCCTCCTTGGCGGCGGCGACGGATTCCAGCATCGCCACGGCGTTCTTCTTCGGCTCGCCGTGCTGATTGGCGAAGACCAGGGCGGTCTTCTCCTCGCCGGTCCTCGGGTCGCGCTTGGGCAGTCCGCTGTCCATGTCGAGCACATAGGCCCGGATCGGCAGGAGCTGCTCGATGGTCAGTCCGAAGAGATCGCCCTCGTCGCTCATGGGTGGTTCCACGGGCTCCAGCGGCCTGGTCAGAGCGGCCGCGGCAACGTAGCCGAAGTGGTCGATGTCCAGACACTTACGGCTTGCGAGGTAGGCGACGCGCTCCCGCAACTGGGCCGGGCAGGAGCGCGCGTTGGGGCAGCGGACGTCGATGTCGGCCTCCTTCATGGGCCGCAGCTCCGTCCCGCACTCGGGGCAGTGGGTCGGCATCACGAACGCCCGCTCGGTGCCGTCCCGCAGATCGACGACCGGGCCGAGGATCTCCGGAATCACATCGCCCGCCTTGCGGAGCACCACCGTGTCGCCGATGAGGACGCCCTTCTCCTTCACCACGTTCTGGTTGTGCAGAGTGGCGAACTCGACCTCGGAGCCCGCCACCTCGACCGGCACGACCTGCGCGTACGGAGTGACCCGGCCGGTGCGTCCGACGCCGACCCGGATGTTCACCAGCTTGGTGTTCACCTCCTCCGGCGGGTACTTCCAGGCGATCGCCCAGCGCGGGGCGCGCGAGGTGGAACCCAGTCGGCCCTGGAGCGCGATCTCGTCGACCTTGACGACGACGCCGTCGATCTCGTGCTCGACGGAGTGCCGGTTGTCGCCGAAGTGCGCGATGAACTCCCGTACACCGTCGAGGGAGTCGACCACCCGGTTGTGTCCGGCAGTGGGCAGGCCCCACTCGTGCAACAGCTCGTAGGCGTGCGAGAGACGGTCGATCCCGAAGCCCTCACGGGCACCGATGCCGTGCACCACCATGTGCAGCGGACGGCCCGCCGTGACCTTCGGGTCCTTCTGGCGCAGCGAACCCGCCGCCGCGTTGCGCGGGTTGGCGAACGGCTTGTCGTCGGCCGCCACCAGCCGGGCGTTCAGCGCCTCGAAGGCCTCCATCGGGAAGAAGACCTCGCCGCGGATCTCGACCAGCTCCGGGATCCGGTCGCCCTTCAGCCGGTGCGGGATCTCGGCGATCGTACGGACGTTGGGGGTGATGTCCTCTCCGGTGCGGCCGTCCCCGCGGGTCGCCGCGCGGGTCAGCACCCCTCGTTCGTAGGTGAGGTTGACCGCGAGACCGTCCACCTTGAGCTCGCACAGGAAGTGGTAGCCGGTCGTGCCGATGTCCTTGGCGACGCGCTCGGCCCAGACCGCGAGCCCCTCGTCGTCGAAGGCGTTGTCCAGGGAGAGCATCCGCTCGCGGTGCTCGACCGAGGTGAACTCCGTCCGGTACGGCCCCGCGACCTTCTGGGTCGGCGACTCGGGCGTACGCAGCTGCGGATACTCGTCCTCCAGCTCCTGCAGCGAGCGCATCAGCCGGTCGAACTCGGCGTCGCTGACGACCGGCTGGTCGTTCACGTAGTAGCGGAAGCGGTGCTCCTCGATCTGCTCGGCGAGGAGCGCATGCCGCCCCTGTACCTCCGCGGGCACTTCCGACTGCTGTCCGCCGGCCATCGTCTCGTCCTCCCGTTACCCGATCCCCGTCACTCAGGGTTGTCTGCGAGCGATCTCGCGGCCCGGGCGCAATGGGCGAGCGCGGCGCGCGCGTACGCGGGCGACGCGCCCGCGAGGCCGCACGACGGGGTGATCACCGACGACTCGGCGAGAGTCCCCGGATTCAGCCCCAGCCTGCGCCACAGCGTCCTGACACCCATGACGCTACCGCCCGGGTCCGACAATGCGCCCGAAGCCGGGTCGGTGCCGGGCACCACACCGAGGAAGAGCTGGGTCCCGCCCTCGACCGCTTCCCCGATCGCCTCCTCCTCACGCTCGGTGAGCAAGGAGAAGTCGAACGAAATGCCGTCGGCCCCGGCGCGACGGAGAAGCGCGAACGGCACGTCGGGTGCGCAGGTGTGGACGACCGTGGCGCCGTCCCCGTTCGCCGCCAGCACATCGCGGAGCGTGCCCTCCACCAGCTGCCGGTCCACGGCCCGATAGGTGCGGTATCCGCTCGCCGTCCGGATCTGTCCACGGAGCACACCGGTCAGGGACGGCTCGTCGAGCTGCAGGATCACCTGCGCGCCGGGCACCCTGCGCCGTACGTCGGCGAGGTGGTTCCGCAGCCCCTCCGCCAGGGAGCCCGCGAGATCGCGGCAGGCGCCCGGGTCGCCGAGGGCTGCCTCGCCGCCCCGGCGCTCCAGCGCGGCGGCCAGCGTCCAGGGGCCGACGGCCTGGACCTTGAGCGGCCCCTCGTAACCCTGGGTGAACTCCTCCAGGGCGTCGAGGTCCTCGCCGAGCCAGGAGCGGGCCCGGCGGGTGTCGCGGCCCGGCCGGTCGCTGATCCGCCAGCCACTCGGCTCGACATGGCCGTACATGTCGACGAGCAGCCCGACGGTCCGCCCGATCATGTCCGCGCCGGGCCCGCGTGCCGGCAGTTCCGGCAGATGGGGCAGGCCTTCACCGTCCGCGAAGGACCCGGTGACGGTCTTCGCCGCCTCCCGCGCGTCTCCCCCGGGCATCGACCCGATCCCGGTGGCCCGGCACCCGCTGAACTTGCTTTTCTCGCTCACGCAGGAAGCCTACGGTCCGGGTCGCCGGGCCCGTCGCGGGGCGGGCCTGGCACAGCGCTTGCGCCGGGCCCTGTCCGGGGCCGGTCAGTGCCCCGGGCGGACCGTCAGGTCGTTGACCTCGGCGTCCCGGGGCAGATCGAGTGCCATCAGCAGCGTGGTGGCCACGGACTCCGGGTCGATGAACCGGGAGGCGTCGTACTCCTTGCCCTCCTGCCGGTGGACCTTTGCCTGCATGGGGCTGGCGGTGCGCCCGGGGTAGACGGAGGTCACCCGTACCCCGTTCTCGTGCTCCTCGTGGCGCAGCGAGTCTGCGAGCGCCTTCAGGCCGTGCTTGCTCGCGGCATACGCACTCCACTCCGCGTGCGCGCTGAGCCCTGCGCCCGAGTTGACGAAGACGACATGCCCCTGGGCGACCCGTAGCTGCGGCAGGAAGAGCCGGGTCAGCTCAGCGGGGGCGACCAGGTTGGCATTGAGCTGGAAGTGCCATGCCTTGGGCGTGAGGTCGCCGACCCGGCCGAGCTCCACGACGCCCGCGATGTGCAGCAGCGAGTCGAGCCGCTCCGGCAGGGACTGCTGGGCGAAGGCCCAGGAGAGCCGGTCCGGGTTGCCGAGGTCACCGACCAGCGTGCGGGCGCCGGGGTGGAGCGCGGCGAGCTCCTTGGCGCGGCCCGCGTCACGGGCCAGCAGCACGAGCTCGTCGCCCCGTTCCAGAAGACGGCGTGCGACAGCTGCGCCGATGCCGGAGCCGGCGCCGGTGATGAGATGAGTGGACATGGCCCCATGGTCGCATCCACCCGCCCGCCTACTGCAGCCCGGACCATTCCTCGAGGTACGCCAGGGCCCCGACCCCGTCCTTCGCGAAGAACACCAGCTCGGCGAGCGGAAGCGGCAGGAAGCCCTCGTCCTCCATGCGCTGGAACTGCTGCCGGAGCCCGTCGTAGAAACCCGCCGTGTTCAGCAGGACGACCGGCTTGTTGTGCTTGCCGTGCTTCTTCAGCTCCAGGATCTCGGTGGCCTCGTCGAGCGTCCCGGTGCCGCCCACCATGATCACGACGGCGTCGGCCTTCTCGAGGAGCAGCGCCTTGCGCTCGGCGAGATCGCGCGCGATCACCATCTCGTCGGCGTCGACCCGCGCCTTCGCGGCGAGGAAGTCCACCGACACCCCGACGAGCCTGCCGCCCGACTCCTGCACCCCGTCGGCGACGACCTTCATCAGCCCGCTCTCCGAACCGCCCCAGACCAGGGTGTGCCCGCCGCGGCCGAGCAGTTCGGCGAACTCACGGGCGGGCTGGGTGTAGCGGTCGTCGAGGTCGGCGGCGGAGAGGAAGACGCAGATGTTCATGGATCCACCGTATGCGGCGCCACTGACACTCGACGGAGGCGGGGGAAGAAATCGGCGTACGGAGCGGCTGCACCTGACATGACTTCCACCTCAGGACACCGCATCACCGTCGAACCCGGCACCGAGCACGTGCGCGTGGTGCGCGACGGTCAGCTGCTCGCCGAGAGCCGCCGTCCGCTCGTACTGCGCGAGACGGGCTGTCCGGTGCGCTACTACCTGCCGCCGGCCGACGTCCGTACGGAACTGCTGACGGCGTCGGACACCCACACCCACTGTCCGTTCAAGGGAGACGCCTCCTACTGGTCGCTGCCGGACGCGGCCGATCTCGTCTGGGCCTATCCGGACCCGAAGCCCGAAGTCGCCGCGATCAAGGACCACTTCTGCTTCTACGACACGGAGACCGTCTCCGAGTGACCGTCAGGCTCCGTTGCCACGTGCCGAATTGAACATTCCCGGAAGTTCTCGGCGGGATCGATGAGTTCGGCGATGCGCACCCTGATCGCCTACCCGCGTCGGGGTGACGGATCGCCCGTGACCGGCATCGCGCCGGAGACGGTCGCCCGGATGCGGCGCGCCCCGCTGTGACACGCCGCGGAATCGACGGCGCAGACCCTCGCGTACGACGATGCGCTGCTCGGCGACGGCTCGGGTGTTCGCGGAGCGGTTCGTGTCCGTGACGGCACGCACGACGACGGTCCGCGGCGGCTTCGGCACCACCCCGGCCCGGCCGGCGACCCGCGCGCCCCCGCGGACGCGATCCCGCGCGCCGGGCGTCCCGGCACCAGGAGTGTCCGGCCCTGACCCGCCGGACACTCCCGCGCGTGTTCGCCGGGGGTCAGCCCTGGCCCACCGCTGCTTCGGTGCGCCGCACCGTCGTCGCGATCGTCGCCGAGCCGACCACCCGCGTCCCGTCGTACAGCACGACCGCCTGGCCGGGGGCCACGCCCCGTACCGCCTCGGTGAAAGTGACGTTCAGTGTCCCGTCCACGAGCTCGGCGGTCACCTCGGTCTCGCCTCCGTGGGCGCGGAGCTGGGCGGTGTAGGTGCCGGGGCCGACCGGGGCGGAACCGCACCAGCGGGGCTTGATGGCGGTCAGCGCGGTGACGTCGAGTGCCTCGACCGGGCCGACCGTCACCGTGTTGTTCACCGGGGAGATGTCCAGGACGTAGCGCGGCTTGCCGTCGGGGGCCGGGTGACCGATGCGCAGGCCCTTGCGCTGGCCGATGGTGAAGCCGAAGGCGCCCTCGTGGGTGCCGAGCCTGTTGCCGGACTCGTCGAGGATGTCGCCCTCGGCCTTGCCGCCGAGGCGGTCGGCCAGGAAGCCCTGGGTGTCGCCGTCGGCGATGAAGCAGATGTCGTGGCTGTCGGGCTTCTTCGCGACGGCCAGGCCGCGGGCCTCCGCCTCGGCGCGGATCTCTTCCTTGGTCGTGAGGGTGTCGCCGAGCGGGAACATCGCGTGGGCGAGCTGCTTCTCGTCCAGGACGCCGAGGACGTACGACTGGTCCTTGGCCATGTCCGAGGCGCGGTGGAGCTCACGGCTCCCGTCCTCGTTCAGCACGACCGTGGCGTAGTGGCCGGTGCAGACGGCGTCGAAGCCGAGGGCGAGCGCCTTGTCGAGCAGCGCCGCGAACTTGATCTTCTCGTTGCAGCGCAGGCACGGGTTGGGGGTGCGGCCCGCCTCGTACTCGGCGATGAAGTCCTCGACGACGTCCTCGCGGAAGCGTTCCGCCAGGTCCCAGACGTAGAACGGGATGCCAATGACGTCCGCGGCACGGCGGGCGTCGCGGGAGTCCTCGATGGTGCAACAGCCGCGCGCTCCGGTACGGAACGACTGCGGATTCGCGGAGAGGGCGAGGTGCACACCGGTCACGTCGTGGCCCGCCTCGGCGGCGCGGGCCGCTGCGACGGCGGAGTCGACACCGCCCGACATGGCGGCGAGCACCCGGAGGGGGCGCGGAGAAGTCTGGTTCATAGCTCCACCAGGGTACGGGTCACCGGGAACCGAATGCTCGCGGATATGCGTTGTCGATCACATGGGGACCAAGGGGACGGCGGGCGCCAAGGGCTCCGCGGGGGCGAAGTCGGAGCACGGCATCAGCCGGCGCGGGCTGCTGATCGGCGCTGCCGTCACAGCCGTGGGCACGGCCGCGCTGGCGCGGACGAAGCTGGAGCACGCCTGGTGGCGGCTGCCGGGAGTCGACAAGCCCCGGAAGCCGGGTGAGCTGGATTACGCCCGGGCGGAGTGGATAGAGGCCTCCCCGGCGAACTGGCGGCGGGCGGACCGCCCCGCCGACTACGACATCGACCGGGTCGTCATCCATGTCACTCAGGGCAGCTACCGCAGCGCGGTCAAGGTCTTCCAGAGCCCGGACCACGGTGCGGCGGCGCACTACGTGGTGCGCCGGGACGGCCATGTGGCGCAGATGATCCGTGAGCTGGATGTGGCGTTCCACGCCGGGAACAGGTCGTACAACGAGCGCAGCGTCGGCATCGAGCACGAGGGGTTCGTGGACCGGCCGCAGGACTTCACGGCGGCGATGTACGCGTCGTCGGCGCGGCTGACGGCCTCGATATGCGGGCGGTACGGGATTCCGGTGGACCGCGAGCACATCATCGGGCATGTGGAGGTGCCGGGCACGGACCACACCGATCCCGGTCCGCACTGGGACTGGGACCGGTATCTCACGCTGGTACGGACGGCGGCTGCCGGCCCGACGAAGGGCCCCGGGGGCCCGACACCCCCTAGCTGAGCCCCGCCGTCCTGGCGCGCTCGACCGCCGGCCCGATCGCCCGTGCCACGTCCTCGACGTCCTGCTTGGTCGACGTGTGGCCGAGCGAGAACCGCAGCGTGCCGCGGGCCAGGTCCGGATCGGTGCCGGTGGCCAGCAGGACATGGCTGGGCTGGGCGATGCCCGCCGTGCAGGCGGAGCCGGTGGAGCATTCGATGCCCTGGGCGTCCAGCAGCAGCAGGAGGGAGTCGCCCTCGCAGCCGGGGAAGGTGAAGTGGGCGTTGGCCGGGAGCCGGCCGCCGGGGGCCGGGTCGCCACCGAGGATGGCGTCGGGGACCGCGGCCAGCACGGACGCGACCAACTCGTCGCGGAGCCCGCCGATCTCGCGGGCGAACTCCTCGCGCCGTTCGGCGGCAAGCCGTCCGGCCACCGCGAAGGCGGCGACGGCGGGCACGTCGAGGGTCCCCGAGCGCACGTGCCGCTCCTGGCCGCCGCCGTGCAGCACGGGTACGGGGGTGTGTTCGCGGCCGAGCAGCAGCGCGCCGATACCGAACGGGCCGCCGATCTTGTGCGCGCTGACGGTCATCGCGGCCAGCCCCGAGCCGGCGAAGTCGACGTCCAGCTGACCGAAGGCCTGGACCGCGTCGGCGTGCATCGGCACGCCGAACTCGTTGGCCACGGCGGCCAGTTCACGGACCGGCATGATGGTGCCGATCTCGTTGTTGGCCCACATGACGGTGACCAGTGCGACATCGTCGGGGTTGCGCACGATCGCCTCGCGCAGTGCGTCCGGGTGGACGCGCCCGTACGTGTCGACGGGGAGGTATTCGACGGTCGCGCCCTCGTGCTCGGCGAGCCAGTCGACGGCGTCCAGCACCGCGTGGTGCTCGACGGGACCGGCGAGAACGCGGGTGCGCCGTGGGTCGGCGTCGCGGCGGGCCCAGTAGAGGCCCTTCACGGCGAGGTTGTCGGCCTCGGTGCCGCCGGAGGTGAAGACCACCTCGCTGGGGCGTGCTCCGAGGGCGTCGGCGAGGGTCTCTCTCGACTCCTCGACGGTACGGCGGGCCCGGCGCCCGGCGGCGTGCAGTGATGACGCGTTGCCGGTGACGGCGAGCTGGGCGGTCATCGCCGCGATCGCCTCCGGAAGCATCGGCGTGGTCGAGGCGTGGTCGAGGTAAGCCATGGTGGGCTCGATTCTACGAGCCTGTGGCGGGGCGCATGCCGGGCGCATGGCGGTCCGGTACCCGTGCACGGTGGACGGGCGCTGTGCCGCCTGTCCCGGTCCGGAGCCCGATCCGGTCGGGAGGGGCGCCGGGGCGCGCCGTAGGTCAGCTGCCGAAGCTCCAGGAGACGGTGCCGTTTCCGGTGACCAGGAAGGCCAGGACGACGAGATCGGCGATACCGAGGGCGAGCCCGAGGACGGCGCGGCCGCGGCGGGCGGTGGAGCGGGCGAGGGCGATGACCGCCATCACGATGGCGACCGGGCCGAGCAGGATGTTCATCACCAGGAGCCCGATCAACCCGAACACGAAGGAGGCGATGGCCAGACCGTCGGCGTCCCGGGTGGAGCGGGCGGCGTCGCCCTCCTCGGTGGCCGTTTCCGTACCGGACGTGGTGCGGCGGGCGAATGCGGCGAGGGTCATGGTGCGGGCTCCTTCGTCTCTGTCGTGGGTGCGGACCGGCCGCGGGTACGGACGTGCCGGGGTCAGCGGGACCGGCGCTGCGTGCTCAGCCGTTCGCGCATCGCGAAGACCAGCAGCCAGCAGCCGATCGCGGCGGCGAGGACGAGGGTCAGCGGGAGCGGGATCTGGACCACCGCTCCGAGGACGACCCCCAGCAGAAGCAGGGCGGCAACGAGGACGATCATGTCCGGCCTTTCCGTGAGCTCTCTCCGGCTCACGAGGAGCAGTTGAGAGTACGAATGTTCACTGACTTGTCAGTCTAGACCCGCTCGAAGCTTCCCCGCTCTGGAGAACAGTTGTTTACTGAATGGCATGAGTCACACCGTCGGCATCCGCCGGACCCAGAAACTGAGAACCCGTCAGGCCCTGCTGGACGCCGCGCTTCAGCTGCTGGAGCACCAGAGTCTGAGCAGCCTGGGCCTGCGTGAGGTGACCCGGGCGGTGGGCGTCGCACCGACCGCCTTCTACCGGCACTTCGAGGACACCGCCGCGCTCGGGGTGGCGCTCGTCGAGGAGGCGCTGGGCAGCCTGCACGGGATGATCGGCGAGATTCTCGCAGCGACGGGCGACAGCGAGGTCCGGCTGGACCGCAGCGTGGATCTGATCATTCGTCATGTGCGCGAGCAGCCCGCCCACTTCCGCTTCGTCGCCCGCGAGCAGCACGGCGGCGTCGGCCCGGTTCGCGAGGCCATAGCGGCTCAACTGCTGAGCTTCGCCGAGGAGGTGGCCGCGGCTCTCGCCGAGGATCCGGATTCGCGGGGCTGGAGCGACGAGGATCTGCTCATGCTGGGCGGCCTCTATGTCGACCACATGGTGCTCACGGCCTCGGCGATGCTGGAAGCGGGTCCGGCGGGCGAGCACCGGGTCGCCGAGGTCGCCCGCCGGCGACTGCGGCTGGTCGCCCTCGGCAGACTCCACTGGCTGGACGACACGAATCCCGCGGGCACGCCCGGGATTTCCGTGCACGAGTGACGACGACTGAGCACTGGACCGCAGCTTCAGCAGTCCCTAGGAAGAACCGACCGCCGCGCTCACCCGCTGTCCGCGGGCGGACCGGACGGATCCCCGTACAGCCGGGTGACGGCCGCCGCATGCCGGGCGACCACAGTCCGGGCCTCGGGCGGTGAGAGCACTTCGAGGTTCGGGCCGAACGCGAGCAGGGAACGGGCCCATTCGACGGAGGGCACGGCCAGCTCGGCGAACAGCCACTCCCCCTCGTCCGGATCGGGGTGCGGCCCGCCCGCCAGCACCCCCGCATGGAGACGTACGAACAGGTCGAGCCGGGACCGGCGCACCCGCACCCGCAGGCGTACGCCCCCGGGCCGCTCCTCGACCTGTCTGCGCAGCCCCTCCCAGACCTCGGTCAACTCCACCCCCGGGCGGCGCACGACCGGGTCGTCGGTCGCAGTGGCCCGGCGGATCCGGTCGGCACGGAAGAGCTGCGGCGTCCCGTCGCGGTCCGCGACCAGGTACCACACACCCGCCTTCACGACGAGGCCGTACGGATCGACGACATAGGTGCGGGCGGTGTCCGTGCCGCTGTGCCGGTAGCGAAGCCGCAGTCGGCGGTCGGCGAACACGGCGTCGTGCAGCTCGGCGACATCGACGGCGACCTGTGGTCCGCTCATCCAGCGGACCGGGTCGACGAGGATCCGCCGGCTGGTCAGCTCGGCCGCGGGCCGGTGCGGCGCGGGCAGGGCCGCCATCACCTTGCGCAGCGCGGAGCCGAGCGCCGCGTCCAGACCGAGTGCGGTATGGGCGCCCCGCGCGGCCAGCACGAACAGGGCGCGCGCCTCGTCGGTGGTCAGGCCGGTGACATCCGTCCGGAAGCCGGGCAGCAGGGCGATACCGCCGTGCCTGCCGCGTTCCGCGTAGACCGGGACGCCCGAGGCCGAGAGCGCCTCGATGTCGCGGTAGATGGTGCGCACGGAGACGTCGAGGCGCTCGGCGAGCTCGCCGGCGGGGATCAGACCGCGCGTCTGGAGCAGCAGCAGGATCGAGAGCAGCCGGTCGGATTTCACGCCGCCCAGCGAACCACGGGTCAGCTGCGCGGGGCGCGGGCCAGCTGGCGGGACTGGGCGACCAGCCGGTCGGCGCTGTCCCAGACGTCCGCGTCCTCCTCCAGGAAGCCGCCCGCGAGGTTGCGGGTGGTGATGGAGACACGCAACGGGCCGGGGGCCGGGCGGCAGCGGATATGGGTGGTGAGCTCGATGGTCGGCGTCCATCCCTTGAGCCCCAGCTCGAACGAGGTGGGCGGCAGTGCGTCGACGGTGAGCAGGAGCGAGAGCGAGTCGGCGTCGCGGCCGTCCGCCAGACCGAACCAGCCGCGCATCTCGCCCTTGCCGGAGGGAGCGCCGACGGCCCAGCCGATCGTCGCCGGGTCGAGCTTGATGTCGAGCCGCTCGGTGATGGCGGAGCTGCCGGGGATCGGGGCCGGGCCGTCGCCCGGGCCGAGGCAGTGCTCCAGCGGCGGGATGGCCGGCGGCTTCGCCGATGTGCGTACCTCGTCGGACAGCGCGTCCAGATCGCCGTAGGTGGCGATGACACGGATGCGCTCCACCTCGGTGCCGTCCTCCGCGTACTGGAAGAGGGAGGCCTGGCCGGTGGAGAGGGTGCGGCCGGTTCGGACCGTCTGGGTGCGGATCACCGCGGGGCCCGGGACGGATGCGGTGAGGTAGTGCGCGGAGACCGAGAAGGGGTCCGGGTGCGGCAGGGCCTCACCGAGCGCACGGCCGAGCATGGCCAGCAGATAGCCGCCGTTGACGGCGTGGATGATCGTCCAGCCGGCGGAGAGTTCGGCGTCATAGACGCCCTCTTCGCGAAGGGTGACGGCGGTGTCGCGGTCGAACTCGCTGTTCCCGATGGTTGCCTGCGCGGCCTGAGCCGTCTGCGCTGCTGCCTGTGCCATGCGATGCACCGTACACCGATTACATTACTAAGCGGTAGCTTTTAAATGCCCGGAAGATGTCGGCGCACGGCGTGGAGCCCATTCCCGACTCACCTCGCGAAGCCCTGCCTCAGCGCGCCTCGCGTACTCGGCCGGAAAGCCCGGTTCGGCAGGGACTTCGCGCCTGCCCTGGTCCCGGGCGGGTGCGAAGTCGCGTCAGGCGGCCGCGGGGCCCTCCTCGGCCGTCGCCGACCGCCGGTTGTAGGCGCGCGGCGCCCGCCAGTGGTAGCGCATCGCCAGCAGCCGCAGCACGAAGGCCAGGATGACCGCGGTGCCGCTGGTGAACGCGTTGAGCTCGTCGAAGCGGATACACATCACGATCATGGTGGCGCCGACCATCGCGGGTACCGCGTACAGGTCCCGGTCCCAGCGCAGCAGCGAAGGCACCTCGTTGGCCAGTACGTCGCGCAGCACACCGCCGCCGACCGCGGTGGCCAGCCCCAGGGCCGCCGACGCGGTGAGGCCGAGGCCGTAGTCGTACGCCTTGACCGTGCCCGTGACGCAGAACAGCCCGAGGCCGGCCGCGTCGAAGACATTGACACCCACCTGGATCCGTTCGACCTGCGGATGCAGGAAGAACACCAGGCCTGCGGCGAGGAGTGGGGTGGTGAAGTAGCCGAGATCGGTGAACGCCGCGGGCGGGACCGCCCCGATGACGATGTCACGGAACAGCCCCCCGCCCAGCGCTGTCACCTCGGCGAGTACCGCGATGCCGAAGACATCGAAGTTCTTGCGTACGGCGAGCAGTGCGCCGGAGATCGCGAAGACAAAGATGCCGACGATGTCGAGCGCATGCTGGACGGAGGGCGTGAACAGTTCGTTGAGCACCGGGCAATTGTGCCGGTACTACTCCTTGGGGCTGTCCTCCGAGGTCCCGGAGGGTGTCGTGGCGTCGTCCGAGGACGATGCAGCGATGTCGTCGGCCGCTTCGCCGGCCACCGGAGCCTCAGCGGCCTCGGTGGCCTCCGAGGACTCGGTGACCTCAGCAGGCTCCGCGACCTCGGCCGGCGCAATGTCCTCCGAAGGCTCCACGGCCTCGGCCGGCACCGCCTTCGTCACCGAAACCACCTCGACCACCTCCCGCGCCGCGGCCGACACCGTCTCGCCCGGCACCTGGTCCGGCGCGTTCTCCGGATGGTGGCAGGCCACCTGGTGACCGGTCTTCAGCGCGATCAGCGGGGGTTCCTGCGTCTTGCAGACCTGCGTCGCCTTCCAGCACCTCGTGTGGAAGCGGCAGCCGCTCGGCGGCGAGATCGGCGACGGCACATCGCCCTGGAGGAGAATCCGCTCGCTCTTGACGCCGCGCCGCCGCGGGTCCGGTACCGGCACCGCGGACATCAGGGCCTTCGTGTACGGGTGCATGGGCGCCTCGTACAGCGACTTGCGGTCCGTGAGCTCGACGATCTTGCCCAGGTACATGACGGCGATGCGGTCCGAGACATGGCGAATGACCGAGAGGTCGTGCGCGATGATCACGTACGTGAGCCCGAGCTCGTCCTGGAGGTCGTCGAGGAGGTTCACCACCTGTGCCTGGATCGACACGTCCAGCGCCGAGACCGGCTCGTCCGCCACCACCAGCTTCGGCTTGAGCGCGAGAGCGCGGGCGATGCCGATGCGTTGGCGCTGCCCGCCCGAGAACTCGTGCGGATAGCGGTTGTAGTGCTCGGGGTTGAGTCCCACCAGCGAGAGCAGGTCCTGGACCGCCTTCTTGACCCCGCCCTCGGGCGTGACGCCCTGGAGCTTGAAGGGCGCGCTGACGATCGTGCCGACCGTGTGCCGCGGGTTCAGCGAGGAGTACGGGTCCTGGAAGATCATCTGCACGTCGCGGCGCATCGGTCGCATGGCCGAGACGCCCAGGTGCGTGATGTCCTTGCCCTCGAACTCGACCTTGCCACCGGTCGGTTCGAGCAGCCGGGTGATCAGTCGGCCCATCGTCGACTTGCCGCAGCCGGACTCACCCACGACACCCAGGGTCTCCCCCGGACGCACGTCGAAGGAGATGCCGTCCACGGCCTTCACCGCGGCGACCTGACGCTGCAGCAGCCCCTTCTTGATGGGGAAGTGCTTGACCAGGTTGTCGACCTTGAGCAGCGGCTCGGGCGAGCTGGTCGCCTGGGTCGGGATCGCCGTCGCGGCGGCGCTCTTCTCGGTCTTCTCGCTCTTGTCGCTCACAGCTTCGGCGCAATCTCTTCGGTCCAGATCCGGGTCCGATCCTCCGGCGACATGTGACAGGCCGCGAAGTGGTCGCCGTCGACCTGCTGCAGCTCCGGGCGCGTGGTCCGGGTGATGCCGCCCTTGGGCACATCCGCGTACGGGCAGCGCGGGTTGAAGGCGCAACCGGACGGGATGTTGATGAGGCTGGGTGGGGAACCCTTGACCGGGACCAGCCGGTCGGACTCCTCCTTGTCGATGCGCGGCATCGACGTGAGCAGACCCCAGGTGTACGGGTGCCGGGGCGCGTGGAAGACCTGCTCGGCGGTGCCGCGCTCGACGCAGCGACCGCCGTACATGACCAGGATGTCGTCGGCCATCTCGGCGACGACGCCCAGGTCGTGGGTGATCATGATGACCGCGGAGCCGAACTCCTTCTGCAGATCGCGGATCAAGTCGAGGATCTGTGCCTGGACGGTCACGTCCAGGGCGGTCGTCGGCTCGTCGGCGATGAGCAGTTCCGGGTTGTTGACCAGCGACATCGCGATCATCGCGCGCTGGCGCATACCGCCGGAGAACTCGTGCGGATAGGCGTCGACGCGCTTGGCGGGCTCGGGGATGCCCACCCGGTCGAGCATCTCTATCGCGCGCGCACGGGCCACCTTCTTGGTGACGTCGTGGTGGTTGCGGTACGCCTCGACGATCTGCGCACCCACCGTGTAGTACGGGTGCATCGCCGACAGCGGGTCCTGGAAGATCATGGACATCTGTCGGCCGCGGAGCTTGCGCACATGGTCGTCGCCGGCGCCGACCAGCTCCTCGCCGTCCAGCCAGATCTCACCGCTGATGTCGGGGCGGCTGCGCGCCTGACCGGATCGGTGCAGGCCCATGACGGCCAGCGAGGTGACCGACTTGCCGGAGCCGGACTCGCCCACGATGCCGAGGGTCTTGCCCTTCTCCAGTTGGAAGGAGAGCCCGTCGACGGACTTGACGATGCCGTCGTCGGTCGGGAAGTGCACCTTCAGATCGCGTACGGAGAGGAAGGCCTCGGGCCGTGCGCCGCCCTGCTCGGGAACACCGACCGGACCGGCCGACTGCACGTCCTGGGTGGGGATGTTGTCGGTCACGTCAGCCTCACACGCGGGTCGACGACCGCGTACAGCAGGTCGACAATCAAATTGGCCATGACTACGAAGAACGCCGCGATGATCGTGACGCCCATGATGACCGGCAGGTCACCGGAGTTGATCGCGTCGACTGCGGCCTTCCCCATGCCGGGCAGACTGAAGGTCGACTCGGTCAGCACCGCGCCGCCGAGCAGGGCGCCCAGGTCCAGACCGAAGACCGTGATGATCGGAGTCAGGGTGGACCGCAGCGCGTGCTTGCGGATGACCACCTGCTCCTTGAGACCCTTGGCGCGGGCGGTACGGATGTAGTCCTCGCCCAGGATCTCCAGCATGGTGGCGCGGGTGAGCCTGGCGTAGGTGGCCGCAAAAAGGAAGGCCAGGGTGATCCAGGGGAGGATCATGCTGTTCAGCCAGGCCGCCGGATCATCCGTGAGCGGCGCGTAGTTGATCGTCTCCATCCATTCCAGGCTGTAGATGAAGACGGCCGAACAGACCAGTCCGGTGAAGTAGATCGGTAGTGAGACCCCCGCCAGTGCGGTGATCATCGTGACCCGGTCGAGCACAGTACGTCTGCGCAGTGCGGAGATCACTCCGGTGGCGACACCGCCGATCAGCCAGAGCACCGAAGCTCCCGCGGCCAGCGACAGGGTGACCGGGATGCGCTGCTTCAGGTCCGGCCACACGGGTTGCTCGTTCTTGAACGAGTAGCCGAAGCAAGGCGCCGGGCAGTGGGTGATCTGGGAGCCCTGGTCGTAGTCCCGGCCGACCACGATGCCCTTGAGGAAGAGGCCGTACTGCGTGGTGATGGGCTTGTCGAGGCCCATCTTCTTACGGATGCCCTCGATGGCCGTCTTGTTGGTCTCACGGCCGGCATAGAGGAGTGCGGGATCGCTTCCGGTGATCTTCGGCACCATGAAGAAGATGCCGAAGGTGACCATGGAGACGATCACCAGCATGACGACGACATTGACGAGTCGCCGGAGGAGGTAGACGAGCACTGCAGTCGGCCTGGTCGGCGGGCGGCTGCCGTCCCTTGTGGGGACCACAACCGCCCGCCCGCGGCCTTCACCTGCCCTTCGAACTAGCGCATGCGAGGTGAAGGACCCGCATGTCCAACTGCTACTTGACGACGCCCATGACCGCGAGGTCGAGACGGCCCATGGATTCGTTGTAGAAGACGTTGGTCAGCCGCGGGTTGCGGTAGACGAGCGCCTTGTCGAAGTTGATCGGGAGATAGAGGGCCTTCTCCATGATCGCCTTGTTGATCTGGGTGTAGAACGGCGCGGCGGCCTCGGGCGACGCCGCGGAGGCGGCCTGGTCGAAGAGACCGTTGACCGTCTTGTCGTTCAGCATCGTGTAGTTGTTGTTGCCGTTCTTCAGGATGAAGGAGCCGTCAACCAGCGGCTGCAGGAAGCCCGCACCCGAGTTGTAGTCGGCGCCCCAGCCCATCACGATGATGCCGTAGCCCTTCTTCTTCACGTTGTCGGGAGCACCGATCACGGAAGCAGAGTTCTTGCCGTCGTACTGGTCGATGGAGGCGTCGATACCGACGGCCTTCAGCGAAGCCTGCAGCGACTCGGCGGTGGCCACCTCGGGCTTGCGGTTGTTGCGGACCGCGATGGTGGTCTTGAAGCCGTTCGGCTTGCCACAGGCCTTCAGGGCCTCCTTGGCCTTGTCGACCTGCGGCTTGCCCTGGGTCAGGCCCCACGGGTCGTAGGACTTGTCCGAGCCCGGGATGCCCGGGGGCAGCATGTTGGCGCCGAGGTCACCGCTGGTCGGGCCGCCACGGGCGGTCTGCAGCGACTTCGGGTCGGCGGCGTAGATGACCGCCTTGCGGCACTCGATGTTGTCGAACGGCGCGACCGTCTGCGGGAACGCGAAGTACCGGATGTAGCCGCTGAACGGGTCGTCGGCGTTGGCCTTGTACTTGGCGTCCTGCAGGATCTTGATCTTGGCGGCCTGCTGGACACCGGTGCCGTCGACCGCGTAGTCGACGTCGCCCGAGAGCAGACGTGCGTCCATGTCGTCCGGGTTCGAGGTCACGGTGAAGGTGACCTTGTCCGGCAGCCCCTTGCGGATCGGGTCGGTCTTCGGGTCCCAGTTGGGGTTCCGTACGAAGACCGTCTCCTTGCCGGCGACGAAGGACTGGACCTTGTACGGGCCGGTCGCGACCGGGTGGTTCGTGTACTTCGCGCCGTCGTCCTTGGCGGCCGGGACCGGCGAGGAGTCGGCCATCGCCATCAGGTACGAGAAGTCCGAGTTCGGCTTCGCCAGGTTGAAGACGATCGTCTGGTCGTCCGGCGTCTGGACCGACTTCAGACCCAGCTTGTTGGGGTCCTTGTCCTTGTAGGGGCCGGGGTACTTCTGGCCCTGGTCGAGGAGATCGATCAGGTAGGTCGGACCGCCGGAGAGGACGTCCTGCGCGAAGACGCGCTCGATGCCGTACTTGATGTCCTTCGAGGTGATCGGCGTGCCGTCCTCGAACTTGACACCGGCCTTCAGCTTGAAGGTGTACGTCTTGCCGCCGTTGCTCAGCGTCGGCAGCGACTCGGCGAGGTCGGGGACCAGCTTGGTGCCGGCCTCACCGGGCTTCGCGTCGTACGCGAGCAGCTGGCGGATGTACAGCCGCTGCATGTTCCAGACGAAGCCGTAGTAGGCGCGGGCCGGGTCCAGGAAGTCGACGTCCTGAGGGGACATCAGCTTCAGCGTGCCGCCCTTCTTGTCGGACGCGTTGATGACCTTGCCCTTGGTGGCCGCGTCGTAACCGGCACCCTGGTTCGAGGAGGACTTGTTGTCGCTGCCTCCTCCGCCACAAGCGGTTGCGGTCAGCGCAACCGCGGCCGCGAGGGCCGTGAGGGCAACTGCCTTCCGTGAGCGATTCACTGTCGTGCAACCTCCGTGATGTGGTGTGGCCCGTGGGTACGCAGTCCGCGCCCGACGGTCGATCGAGTGCCAACCGGCTCGCGCCGGAGACCTTGTGGGGTCGGCTCAGCTGCCCTTCGGGTCGAGGGCGTCACGCAGCCCGTCGCCGAAGAGATTGAATGCCAGAACGGTGATGAAGATCGCGATTCCGGGGACCACCATGTATGTCGGGTCCGCCTGGTAGGTGTTGATCGCGTCGGAGAGCATCTTGCCCCACGAGGCGGTCGGCGGCTTCACACCCGCACCCAGGAAGCTGAGCGCGGCCTCGCTGAGGATGTTGGTCGGAATGATCAGCGTCGAGTAGACGAGGATCGGCGCGACCAGGTTGGGCAGCAGCTCCTTGAAGAGGATGTAACCCCGCCCGGCGCCGAGGCTGCGGGCCGCCTCGACGTACTCCCGCTCGCGCAGGGACATCGTCTGTCCCCGGACGATACGGCCGATATAGGGCCAGCCGAAGAAGCCGATCACCACGATCAGCACGCCCATCCTGACGCCCGAACCGGTGAGCCCCCAGAGGGAGTTGGGCACGACGGAGACGAGGGCGATGGTGAACAGCAGCTGCGGGAAGGCGAGCAGCAGGTCCATCAGCCGGCTGATGAGTGCGTCGACCCAGCCGCCGAAGAAGCCGGCCACCGAGCCGAGGACGCTGCCGATGACCACGGAGACCACCGCGGCGAGGAAGGCCACCAGGAGCGAGATGCGCGCGCCGTAGACGATGCGGCTGAACACATCGCGGCCGTTGGTGGGTTCGACACCCAGCAGGTAGTCCGAACTCATCCCGCCGAAGGAGCCCTTGGGGATGCCGAGGTCGGGGTCGAGCAGATCCTCGTGGAATTCGTTCGGCGGGTGGCCGAGGAGATTCACGATCAGGGGTGCGAACACCGCGATCAGGATCAACAGGAGCACGACCACACCGCCGGCGAGCGCCACCTTGTCGCGCTTCAGCCGCGTCCAGGCGATACGTCCTGGCGAACGGCCTTCGATGTCCTTGGCCGAAACATCGGTCGTGACATCGACGGTCGCAGTCTCGGCCGCGCTGTCGTGCAGTGGTGCCGTCATCGTTGTGGGGACCCCTCTCGGCTCGACCGACTGTGGCCGGCCCGTGCCCGCCGCTGTAGCGGCTTGTTCACATCACAGGTGCAAGTCGCACTTTGGTGCAGGTGGTGCGGAAGAAGCAGGTGGTGCGAGTGGAGCAGTTCAACTGGTCCAACCAGAAGCCGCAGGTCGCGCAGGGCGCCGAACGCTTCTTGTTCCGGGGAGTCTTCAACGCGTCGCGGATCACCCGCCAGCCCTGACGGGGAATGGATGCGCAACCGTGATGTGGCCTGTCGGCTTCCGTTATCCGGACGCCGTGATCGTCCCAGCGAACCGAGTCGGCACTCTTCGCCCAGATCGGACAGGTGCCCCAACAGGGTTCATGCTGGGGTCAATTGACAGGCGTCCAGGCGGATCAGCCGTGAACAGGGGGGTAGCCGTAACCCACGGCGGGAGCGGGCGCGACGTGCGCCTCGCGGTCGTAGAACGGGCGGGCGTTGGCGCGGAGCCACATCGCGACCGGGTCGTACTCGTCGGACATCGCGACGGTGGAGACGGGCAGCCCGTCCGGGACCGCGCCGATCGACTGCTGCATCATCGCGCGCACCGCGTCGACGGAGGTCTGGCTCGTGTCGTAGAGATCGAGACCGATGGCGAGGTACGGCACCCCGAGCGCAGGCTGCACCCAGGCCCGGCGCAGGGAGCGGATCGCGGGGGTGTGATGGGCGTTCTGCGAGAGCAGGGCGTAGAACTGCGGGATCTCGATGGCCGGCTCGGTGAGCCGGAGCGGTCCCGCCGGCATCCGGTCGAGGCCGGTGGCGATACGGCGCAGATCCAGCCACGGGATGCCGACGCCGCCACCGGGGGCGTGCGGGTTGAGCCAGATGCCCCAGCGGTCCGGGAAGAGCGCGCGGGCGATGTCGACTCCGGTGACCACTTCATGGGCCCGGTTCCAGCCGCTGGCCGAGAGTTCCTGGGCGGAGGTCACACAGGGCGCGTAGCCCAGTCCGTCGACCTCCATGTTCCCGTACTGGGCGTCGGGCGAGCCGGCCCGGCCGTGCCAGAGCAGCATCCAGATCCGGTCCCCGGCGAGCGCTCGGAGGAGTGCCTCGTACGCGTCGTAGCGCCCGGGCGTCACTTGGCGCAGCATGTGCTCGACCTGCCCGGCCGCCGCGGTGCCTGACGCACTCACCCTGGGTCCCGCCCCTCTTCGATCCACTGTGTCGGCCTGCCGCTCCCGGGGCACGCGGGTGCGGCTCGGTGGCCGAGGCACTAGCCATCAAACCAGCTTATGCGGCACCCCTGACACCGACTTGACGCCACAGGTCGACGGTGTCACGCCCGTCCTCCCCGGAGTCGGGGACTCCGCGCTCCTGTGCCCGTGACCGGCAGAGGAGGGAGGGGCCCTGGGGCGTGTGTCGGGAGTCCCGCCGTCCGCCCGAAGGGTGGGCCCGGCGGCGTCCGGTGCGTGCGATCGCAAGGCGGAGGGTCGCCCTCGTACCGGACGTACTCGGACGACCCCGACAACGCAGCGAGCGTGCGTGCCGGGCGTCGCCGGGCAGGCGGGACTTCCGACACACGCCCTAGTGACCCTCGCGCTGGTAGAACGGCCGGATCCTGGCCCGCATCCAGTCGGCGACCGGATCCTGCGCCACATCGAGCAGGACCAGATTGACCGGCCAGGGCACCTCGACACGGCCCAGTGCGCGGCCCAGGGCGTCCATCGGGGCGTTGCGCCCCGCGCCGTCCCAGGTGGAGAACTCGACGCCTATGAAGAGAACGGGATCGCCGCCCTCGACGCTGGCCAGTGTCCGGCGTGCGGTGCGCACGACCCCGCTCTCCTCGAATTCCCCGGCCGCGGCCGCGAGGAAGTCGACGGGCTCCTCCTGCCAGTCCGGCTCGTACAGCCGGACCCGTCCGCCGGTGGCCGGCCCGTCCAGCGAGGTGCGTCCGGCACGGCAGAGTTCGGCGACGGCGGGCGGTGGCAGCGGCATGCCGACGGCGCCGCCCGGGTTGACCGCGATGCCGAGCTGCGGGGGCAGCCCGCGGGCGAATTCGACGGCGGGCGCCACGGTGAAGGACATGTGGGTACCGACGCACTGCAGGAACTGCTGTTCGGAGCTGAAGACGGGGACGTACGGAGCGCCCTCGATCTCCACCGTCGGCAGGTCGAGCGACGGGACATCGGGGCCCCCGCCGTTGGGAAGCGGCACCCAGACGTGACTGCGGCCGAGCACTTCGACGAGCCTGCCGCCCGCCTCCGGGCTGCCCAGCGAGGCGACCAGCACCTCTTCGAGCTCATTGGCCGGCCATCCGCTCTGCGGATGGTTCTGGACCGGTGCCGGAATGTCCACTGCGCTGCTTCCCCTTCTCACCCATGCCTTGCCGCAGAACAGTAACTCCGGCGCGCCCCTCCGCGCTGACGGACGACCGGGGGATGTCAGGGCCTCTCTTGCGGATCATGCCGGGCGCGTGGGGCCCGATCCGAAGAGAAGGACCCTCAGGGCTGTCCCGTCGTCCCCCGGGCGTCGGCGAACGTGATCCGCGCCAGCATCCCGGCCGCCTCCCGGTCCAGCAGCACTGCCGAGGAGCAGCCGAGCGGCAGGGCGCCCGCCTCGGTGTCCCGCACCAGCCGGCCGACGGCCCTGCGGTGCCGGGCGAAGGCGTATCCGGAGACTCCGCGCCCGCGCTCGCGCTGGCCCTCCCTGGCCTCCTGCGGGGTGACGTCGAGCAGCACGAGGTGGAGCGTGCGGGCGCGACGCCGTGCGTGCCGGGCCAGCCAGCCCCGCACCCATGCCTGGGTCCCGCAGTCGTGGACGACGACTGACTCACCGGAGCGCAGCGCCCGCCACAGCCCCCAGTAGTGGGCGACGCGGACCAGCGGGCGGTAGAGGGCGTACGGGAGTAAGCGGGGCACCCGCTGCGCCCAGCGGTCCCGGGTGTCCTGGGAGTCGACGGCCCGTGCGGCCACCGCCCGCCGGATCAGTGTCGACTTTCCGCCTCCCGGCAGCCCGGAGACCACCACCACATCGCCTGCCTCGAAATGCAGCCCGCGCGGGCTGCGCCCGGCGCGCTCGCGCAGGTCCCGCACCACGGGCGCGTGCGTGCCCGGAAATTCCCGGGCGGGTGCGCCCGGCTGCGCGGGCATCGCGCCGTGCGCGGCCCCCGCGGTCGTCGCGTACCGCTGCAACGTCATCGCCCTCCCCTGTCGGGTCACCCACGTCTGCCCAAGAAGTGTAAAGAAAAGGTAATGCGAGACAACCGTCCCACTACTCGCCCTGTGCATGGGGTACCGACGCCCCACTCTTCCGCAATGCGTGCAATGATGACCCGGCCAACTGCATAAAGGCCGCTTGAATCCGCGCGGGAGAGCTCCGGCCACAGTGTGTGCCGGGCGCCGAAGGAGCAAGATCCTCCCTTGAATCTCTCAGGCCCCGTACCGCGTGGATGAGGCAGATCTGAAAAGCGAGTCGCCCGGCGGCTCCACCCAAGGTGCAAGCCGAACCCCCCGGGGGTCTCTCGGCGAACCTCTCAGGTTCCGATGACAGATGGGGAGGGATCGTCATCGTCGTCATGCCCTGGGAGCCACACCTATGAGCAACGCCCCCCGTCTCACCGCCCTCGACGCCCTGCATCGCTCGCTGGGCGCGACCATGACCGACTTCGCGGGCTGGGACATGCCGCTGCGGTACGCCAGCGAGCGCGACGAGCACAACGCGGTGCGCACGAAGGCGGGTCTCTTCGACCTGTCGCACATGGGTGAGATCACCGTCACCGGTCCGCAGGCCGCTGCGTTCCTGAACTTCGCGCTGGTCGGCAACATCGGCACCGTCGCCGTCGGCCGCGCCCGCTACACGATGATCTGCGCCGAGGACGGCGGCATTATGGACGACCTGATCGTCTACCGGCTGGACGAGACCGAGTACATGGTCGTCGCCAACGCCGGGAACGCCCAGATCGTGCTGGACGCGCTGACCGCCCGCGTCGACGGGTTCGACGCCGAGGTGCGCGACGACCGCGACGCGTACGCGCTGCTCGCCGTCCAGGGCCCCGAGTCCCCCGCCATCCTGGCCTCGGTCACCGACGCCGACCTGGACGGTCTGAAGTACTACGCGGGTCTGCCCGGCACCGTCGCCGGTGTGCCCGCACTGATCGCCCGTACCGGTTACACCGGCGAGGACGGCTTCGAGCTGTTCGTCGCCCCCGAGCACGCCGAGCAGCTCTGGCAGGCCCTCACGGCGGCGGGCGCCTCCCGTGGCCTGATCCCGTGCGGTCTGTCCTGCCGCGACACGCTGCGCCTGGAGGCGGGCATGCCGCTGTACGGGCACGAGCTGACGACCGAGCTGACCCCGTTCGACGCCGGTCTCGGCCGGGTCGTGAAGTTCGAGAAGGAGGGCGACTTCGTCGGCCGCAAGGCCCTGGAGGCCGCCGCCGAGCGCGCCGAGACCGCCCCGCCGCGCAAGCTCGTCGGTCTGATCGCCGAGGGCCGCCGGGTGCCGCGCGCCGGCTACCCCGTTGTCGCCGAGGGCCAGGTCATCGGCGAGGTCACCTCCGGCGCCCCGTCACCGACGCTGGGCAAGCCGATCGCCATCGCGTACGTGGACGCCGCGCACGCCGCGCCCGGGAGCACGGGCGTCGGAGTGGACATCCGGGGCAGCCACGAACCGTACGAGGTCGTCGCCCTGCCGTTCTACAAGCGCCAGAAGTGACGCAGTCGCGTCTCACACCGTAAGACCACCGTTCATCAGCACTCCCCCGCGTACAGGAGAATTCAGGTCATGAGCAACCCCCAGCAGCTGCGTTACAGCAAGGAGCACGAGTGGCTGTCGGCCCTCGAGGACGGTGTGGCCACGGTCGGCATCACCGAATTCGCGGCCAACGCGCTCGGTGACGTCGTCTACGCCCAGCTCCCGGAGGTCGGTGACACGGTGACCGCGGGCGAGACCTGCGGCGAGCTCGAGTCGACCAAGTCCGTCAGCGACCTGTACTCGCCGGTGACCGGCGAGGTCACCGCCTCCAACCAGGACGTCGTGGACGACCCGTCGCTGGTGAACTCCGCTCCCTTCGAGGGCGGCTGGCTGTTCAAGGTACGCGTCGCGGAGGAGCCGAAGGACCTGCTCTCCGCCGACGAGTACACCGAGTTCTCCGGCAACTAAAGACTCCAAGGGACCACCTGATGTCGCTTCTCAACTCCTCCCTCCACGAGCTGGACCCGGACGTCGCCGCCGCCGTCGACGCCGAGCTCCACCGTCAGCAGTCCACCCTCGAAATGATCGCCTCGGAGAACTTCGCTCCGGTCGCGGTCATGGAGGCCCAGGGCTCCGTCCTCACCAACAAGTACGCCGAGGGCTACCCGGGCCGCCGCTACTACGGCGGCTGCGAGCACGTCGACGTGGTCGAGCAGATCGCCATCGACCGGATCAAGGCGCTGTTCGGTGCCGAGGCCGCCAACGTCCAGCCCCACTCGGGTGCGCAGGCCAACGCCGCCGCGATGTTCGCGCTGCTGAAGCCGGGCGACACGATCATGGGTCTGAACCTGGCCCACGGCGGTCACCTGACCCACGGCATGAAGATCAACTTCTCCGGCAAGCTCTATAACGTGGTCCCGTACCACGTCGACGACACCGGCGTCGTGGACATGGCCGAGGTCGAGCGTCTGGCCAAGGAGTCCAAGCCGAAGCTGATCGTCGCCGGCTGGTCCGCGTACCCCCGTCAGCTGGACTTCGCCGCCTTCCGCCGCATCGCGGACGAGGTCGGCGCGTACCTGATGGTCGACATGGCGCACTTCGCGGGCCTGGTGGCCGCGGGTCTGCACCCGAACCCGGTCCCGCACGCCCACGTCGTCACGACCACCACGCACAAGACCCTCGGTGGTCCGCGCGGTGGCGTCATCCTGTCGACGCAGGAGCTCGCCAAGAAGATCAACTCTGCCGTCTTCCCCGGTCAGCAGGGTGGCCCGCTGGAGCACGTGATCGCGGCCAAGGCGGTCTCGTTCAAGGTCGCGGCGACCGACGAGTTCAAGGAGCGCCAGCAGCGCACCCTGGACGGAGCCCGCATCCTCGCCGAGCGTCTGGTCCAGCCGGACGTCACCGAGGTCGGCGTCTCCGTCCTCTCCGGCGGCACGGACGTGCACCTGGTCCTCGTCGACCTGCGCAACTCGGAGCTGGACGGCCAGCAGGCCGAGGACCGGCTCCACGAGCTCGGCATCACGGTCAACCGGAACGCCATCCCGAACGACCCGCGGCCGCCGATGGTCACCTCGGGTCTGCGGATCGGCACGCCGGCCCTGGCCACCCGCGGCTTCCAGGCCGAGGACTTCACCGAGGTCGCCGAGATCATCGCGTCGGCCCTCAAGCCGTCGTACGACGCCGACGACCTCAAGGCCCGCGTGATCGCGCTCGCCGAGAAGTTCCCGCTGTACCCCGGCCTGAAGTAGTCCGGGTCACTTTTCGCACGTTTGGGGCGGGGCACCGCGCACACTGGACAGTGAGCACGGTGCCCCAACCCTTGTCCCGCTGCTCTTCGGCCCAACCGGTCCGTACCGCACCACCCGGCAGACAACGGCGTCTACCAACCCCTTAGGAGTCACACCGTGGCCATCTCGGTCTTCGACCTGTTCTCGATCGGCATCGGCCCGTCCAGCTCCCATACGGTCGGCCCGATGCGCGCCGCCCGTATGTTCGCGCGCCGCCTGAAGAACGAGGGCCTGCTCGCCCACACCGCTTCCATACGCGCCGAGCTGTTCGGCTCGCTCGGCGCCACGGGCCACGGCCACGGCACGCCCAAGGCCGTCCTGCTCGGTCTGGAGGGCGACTCCCCCCGTACCGTCGACGTGGAGTCCGCCGACGACCGGGTGGCCGAGATCCGCTCCTCGGGCCGGCTCAACCTGCTGGGCATGCACGAGATCGACTTCGACGCCGACGAGCAGCTGGTCCTGCACCGCCGCAAGGCGCTCCCGTACCACGCCAACGGCATGACGATCTTCGCGTTCGACCGCGACGGCGCCCCGCTGCTGGAGAAGACCTACTACTCCGTCGGCGGCGGCTTCGTCGTCGACGAGGACGCGGTGGGCGAGGACCGGATCGTCCTCGACGACACCGTCCTGAAGTACCCCTTCCGCACCGGCGACGAACTGCTGCGGCTCTCCCGCGACACCGGCCTGTCGATCTCCTCCCTCATGCTGGAGAACGAGCGGGCCTGGCGGACGGAGGAGGAGATCCGCTCCGGTCTGCTGGACATCTGGCGGGTCATGCAGGCATGCGTATCGCGCGGCATGGCCCGCGAGGGCATCCTCCCCGGCGGCCTGAAGGTCCGCCGCCGCGCCGCGAACACCGCGCGCCAGCTGCGCGCCGAGGGCGACCCGCAGGCCCACGCGATGGAGTGGATCACCCTCTACGCGATGGCGGTCAATGAGGAGAACGCCGCAGGTGGCCGCGTCGTCACCGCCCCCACCAACGGCGCAGCCGGCATCATCCCGGCCGTGCTGCACTACTACATGAACTTCGCCGCGGGCGGCGCCACCGAGGCCGAGAAGGAGGACGGCGTCGTCCGCTTCCTCCTCGCGGCCGGCGCCATCGGCATGCTGTTCAAGGAGAACGCCTCGATCTCCGGCGCCGAGGTCGGCTGCCAGGGCGAGGTCGGCTCCGCCTGCTCGATGGCCGCGGGAGCACTCGCCGAGGTCCTCGGCGGCTCCGCCGAACAGGTCGAGAACGCCGCCGAGATCGGCATGGAGCACAACCTGGGCCTGACCTGCGACCCGGTCGGCGGCCTCGTCCAGATCCCCTGCATCGAGCGCAACGGCATGGCGGCGGTCAAGGCTGTCACCGCGGCGAAGATGGCGCTGCGCGGCGACGGCAGCCACAAGGTCTCCCTCGACAAGGTCATCAAGACCATGAAGGAGACGGGCGCGGACATGAGCGTGAAGTACAAGGAGACCGCGCGCGGCGGGCTCGCGGTGAACATCATCGAGTGCTGATCGTGTAGGCCCTGATCAGCGCCTTCGAATCTTTCGGCGCTGATCAGGGCCTTCCCTGCTTGCACGGCGGAAGGTCCCTGAAACGCCCCGGGACCTTTCGTACCTGATCAGGGGCGGTCCAGCCGGCTCTCAGCCGCCCGGTGAAGCTCGGTCCGGCCGCTGCTTCCCTGTCGTCTCACGCCTCGCTCACGCACGGGCTGCCTCTCCTGTCTTCGCAAGCACGACCGTGCGGGGACGCCCCCAGGGGCGCAGCAGCCACCAGCGCCGTCATGCCCCCGCCCTGGAGGACCGCCTGCCCTGTGGTGGCGTATCAGCGCCGGGTCGGCGACGAATTCCGCACCCATGGCGTCCCGCACCGCCGGCCGCGCGAATCGCGAGGGTGCAGCCGACCACCCTGCGCGTCGAGAACGATGCCGACGGCCGGATCCGGCCGTCACGCACCCGCACGGTCTTCGTCCACGGCAGCCTGACGCCGTGCCCGAGCGTCGCATCACCGGACTCGCCGCGTGAGAGATGCGGGCGACTGCGGGGGCCTGGGCGGCCCCGGGAAACTCGCGGCATGGAATTCCGGCTTGCGATGGTGCGCATTCATTCGGTGCAGATCTGCGGGTCATACACGAAGTGATTCGCTTCGGTCGAGTGAGCGGAAATAATGGACGAACCGCCACCTGAAAGCGAGTCACCTGTCCCTAATGTCCCATCGGTTGACGTGTCACATGAATACCGGTTAGGAATCACACCGCTACGGCCAACTCCCGTCGGAGTGAGGGGGCAGGTGTCTCTCGGTGCACCCCCGACGGGTGGTTCGCCCTGAACTCACACCAGCCTCTTTCGGCCTTGCTTTCGCGCGCCAATCATGCGCGCAGAAACGGAAAGGCGTAGGTGTGAAAGTTCCGTACAGGAGATATCTCTCCTGCCTGATTGTGTCGGCGGTGGCAGGTACGTTACTGCCGCAGGTTGCGTATGCGGCCCCGGTGTCGTCGGCGAAGGATGATGACAAGGGTGTCGTGGACACCATCGCCGGGTGGTTCTCCGACGATGATCACGAAGACCGCAAGGCGCCTGTCGGCGGCAAGCTGGAGATACCCAGCCGTCAGAAGCTCCCCAAGGCGACGAAGCTTCCGAAGCCGGAGCGGGTCAAGGAGCTGACGGAGCGGCGTACGTCGCAGGCGCGGTTCTGGCAGTTGTCGGACGGCCGGGTGGAGGCCGAACTGTCGGCGGTTCCTGTGTCGTACCGGTCCGGGACGTCGTGGAAGCCGATCGACACATCGGTGCGTGCCACGCAGGACAAGGGTTTCGATTTCGCGAACACGGCCAACACCGGACGTACGTGGTTCGGTTCGGACGCGAAGAAGCTGGTGCGTTTCAAGGCTCCGGACGGGCGTTCGGTCACCTTGGGCCTGGAGGGTGCGAAGGCCGGGCTGACGCCGAAGGCCGAAGGCGACACCGTCACGTACAAGGGCGCGGCTGCCGGTGCGGATCTGCAGTATGTGGTGGGCCGGGGGCAGGTCAAGGAGAACATCGTTCTGGACGCCGCGCCGTCGGGGCCGGTGTCGTACACGTTCACGCTGGACACCGAGGGTCTGGTCCCGAAGGCCCGTAAGGACGGGTCGGTGGCGTTGTTCGGTGAGCTGCCGAACACTCCGGTGCTGGTGATTCCGGCGCCGTACATGACCGATGCCAAGAAGGACGCGCTGTCGCCGACCGGTGGCACATACTCGACGAAGGTCCGTCAGAAGCTGAGCCGGGACGGCAAGGGCTGGAAGCTGACGGTCACCCCGGACGCGAAGTGGCTTGCGGCGAAGGGCCGTCAGTACCCGGTGGTGATCGACCCGACGATCACGATCGCGCCGTCGCCGGCGGCTTCGCAGGACACCATGGTCCTGTCGGACCAGCCCGCGGTGAATTTCAACAACACCTGGAAGCTCTCGGCGGGCAAGACCGACACGGGTATCGCACGGTCGCTGGTGAAGTTCCCGCTGACGGAGATCCCGTCGGGTGTAAAGGTCGACTACGCGCGGCTGAACATGTACTTCGACCAGTCGCACACCACCAATGCCAACGATGTCACCATCGAGGCGCACCGGGCGACCGGTGCCTGGGACGAGACCACGGCGACGTGGTCCAACACGTCGGCGCTGGTGGGCGAGCTGTCCGGCACCACCGTTTCGATCGACGACGGTGACACCGGCACAGCCGCGGTCGGTGAGTGGCCCCGGGGCACCACCACGGGCGGGGCGGCGACCAACGACGACTTCGCGTACAACAAGAACACCGCGACCGGTGAGACGTACACCTGGCAGCCCCAGGTGGCCGAGACCGGGACCTACCGGGTGGATGTGCATTACCCGGCGGCCTCGGACGCGGCGACCGCGGCTCCGTACACGGTGACGTACAACGGCGGCACGAAGAACTACACGGTCAACCAGACCGGGACCGCCGGTACGTGGAAGACCCTGGACACCACCCAGTACGACTTCACCAAGGGCAACACCGGCAAGATCGTCCTCGGTGACACCGGTTCGTCGACGACGCGGACGCTCGCCGACTCGATCCGTCTGGTCAACCCCGGCCAGATCGTGAAGAACACCGGTGAGTACAACCAGTGGCACAACTTCCCGGTCACCGACACCGTCCAGAAATGGGTGTCCGGCACCGCGACCAACCACGGCTTCGTGCTGCAGGCCAAGGACGACACCCTGGCCGCGACGCCGACCGGCGGTCCGCGCTACGAGGCCGGTGACGGCAGCGTGTACGGCGGTGAGACCTCGACGATCCCGCGGCTGACGGTGACGTACGGCAAGGTCGGCACCACCCTCAACTCGCCGACCGTGGTGCACTCCACCGGTCCCGAGCTGTCGTGGCCGAAGTACACCAACACCACCGGCGACACGAACCTGGACATCGTCGAGTACCAGCTGCACCGCTCCACGCAGCAGGTCTTCACCCCGTCCGCGGCCACCCTGGTCGCACCGGTCGCCAAGGCCGCGACCGCCTACACGGACACCACCGCGGTACCGACCCCGGACTCCAGCTCGGCCGAGATCGGGAAGTCGTACTACTACCAGCTCGCGGTCAAGACCAAGGACGGCCAGCTCCTCGGCTCACCGACCAGGACGGTCGGCATCCCGAAGGCCGGCCGCACGATGAAGATCATCCAGGGCGGTCAGGGAGGTGTCACCGACACCACGCTGTCCTCCCAGCAGCCGACCGTCAACCAGGACAAGATCCAGTCCTTCGGCATCGGCCAGACCTGGCTCAGCGTCGGCAACAACTCCACCACCTACGGCAAGACCCGCTCCGTCCTGAAGTTCCCCACCACCGGCATCCCCTCCACCGCCACCGTGCTGGAGAACAAGATGTACATGTGGGGCGCGGAGACCACCACCGGCACCGACGGCGCGATCTACGAACTCCACGCCCTGACAAAGGACTTCGACGAGACCACCGCCACCTGGAACAACGCCGACGCCACCACCGCATGGACCGCGGCAGGCGGTGACATGTCGGCCGCCGTGTCCGGCACCGTCGCCACCGTCAGCGACGTCGGCCGCCACTGGTGGGACGCCACCGCACTCATGCAGTCCTGGGTCAAGACCCCCACCTCCAACAAGGGGGTCGCGGTCAAGCTGAAGGACGAGACCACCACCGGACCCCAGGAACGCACCCTGTTCCTGTCCGGCGAGGCAGCCGACCCGCAGCTGCGGCCGTACATGCAGGTCATCTACGTCGACTCGACCACCGAGGACACGTACTACGCACCGACCACCCCGGCGCGGATGACCCCGAACACCACCTACACGGTGGACTTCACGGTCACCAACACCACCGCGACCGCGTGGGCGGCCGGTGAGCGCGAGCTGTCCTACACCTGGAAACTGCCCGACGGCACGGACGTCACCACCGGCGGCAACCAGCTCAAGACCGCCATCCCGGCCCTGCTGCCGGGCAAGTCCGCGACGATCAAGGCGCAGGTCTCCACACCGATCAATTCGGACTCCGGCAACAAGCGCACCGAGTACGTGCTGGGCTGGGACGTCCGCAAGATCTCCGACGGCACCTGGCTGTCGGCGGGCACGGGCGGCATCCCGCCGCTGAAGCAGAACGTGGCGGTCGAGGACCCGACGTCCAACTCGCTGGGCCTGGAGAAGTTCTACGGGTATTCCGGCAAGAGCACCGGCGCCGGCTCCTCGCTGATGAACAACCTGTCGGCGGGCAACGTCGTCTGGCAGTACAACCCGTTCACCAACCCGGGCCGTGGGCTGACCACGTTCTTCCGGATGGCGTACAACTCGCTGGACACCAGTGACACCGTCTCCGGTCACGGCTGGTCGATGCAGGCCGCCGGGCCGATCCGGATGGGTGCCCCACTGGAGTTCCACCCGAAGCCGAACCCGACCGAGGTGCGACTGCCGGACGGCGACGGCACCACTCACGTCTTCCGCAAGCAGGGGGACGGCACGTGGAAGGCGCCGGCGGGGGTTCACTACAAGCTCACCCCGAAGACGGGCCTGGACTGCACACCGTCCAAGGACCCGATCCCCGACGCCTGGACGATGACCCGTCCCGACGGCACGCGGTTCCTGTTCGGGTGCGACGGATACCTCACCTCGACGGTGGACCAGAACGGCAACACCCAGACGTTCACCTACGAGGAGCGCAAGTCCAACAACAAGCCGACCAAGTTCCTGAAGTACGTCACCGACCCGTCCGGCCGTCAGTCACTGACCGTCGACTACTGGGACAAGGGCCAGAGCGGCTACCAGTACGTCAATGACGCGGGCGTCCTGACCACCGACACGGGGTCGCTGAACAACTCCAAGATCTACGATCACATCCGCTCGGCGACGGACATCTCCGGCCGGAAGATCGAGTTCTACTACACCACCAAGGGCCTGCTCGGGCAGATCACCGACGGCGTGGGTGCCGCCCAGCCCAAGGTGTTCAAGTTCACCTACGACGCCACGCAGGGCAACAAGAACGTCAAGCTGGTCAAGGTCACCGACCCGCGCGGCAACGGCACATCGCTGGCGTACTACGCGCCGCAGACCGGGGACGACCCGAAGTTCCACTGGTGGACCAAGTCCGTCACCGACCGCCTGACCAACGCGACGTCGTACGCGTACAAGGCGAACACCGCCAACCCCAAGTTCACGGACACCAAGGTCACGGACGCGGAATCGCACGCCACCGACTATGTGCTCGACGACTTCGGCCGTCAGGTGCAGGTGACCAATGCCAAGTCCGAGACCACCAGGATGAACTGGGACGCGGACAACAACGTCACGTACCTGGAGGAGGCGAACGGCGCCAAGTCGGCCTACTGCTACGACCAGAAGACAGGCTATCCGCTGCGGGAATGGGACGCGGAGACGACCAAGTCCTGGACGTCGGAGCAGACGATCGCGACGTACTACTGCGATCCGGCGAACGACGGGAATCTGCCGAACTCCTCGAAATTCACGTACCAGACGCGCCTGGACGGCTTCTCCGCCGACCTGTTCACCAAGACCTCCCCGGAGGGCCGCACGTGGCAGTTCGGCTATGACGCGTTCGGCAACCTGAAGTCGGTCACCGATCCCAAGGGTGTCGCCACCGCGGCCGCGAACGACTACACCACCACGTACGAGTACAACGCGTACGGCCAGCAGACCAAGGCCACCGACGCCAACGGCAACCCGACGTCCAACAGCGGCTTCGACGCCAGTGGCTATCCGCAGACGATCACGGATGCGGAGAACCACGCGACGAAGTTCGTCTACGACGAGCGGGGCCAGGTCACCTCGGTCACCGACGCGCTGAACAAAACCACCACGCAGACCTACGACACCTTCGGCCGCCCCCTGGTCAGCAAGGTGCCGAAGGACCAGGCGGCAGGGGTCTACATCAGTGCGCCGGCGCCGGAGTACGACGCCAACGACAACGTCACCAAGTCCACCAGCCCGGTCGGCGCCGTCGCCACAGCCGTCTACGACGCCGCGGACCAGGTCAAGGAGTCCACGGGGCCGGACAACAACATCACCGGCCGCAGGACCAGCTACACCTACGACAAGGTCGGCAACCTCAGGACGACGACCGAGCCGAAGGGCGTGGCGACCACCACGGATGCCACGGACTACGTCACCACCAACCACTACGACGCGATCTATCAGCTCACCAGCGTGGTCGACACGACGGGCGACAAGCTCTCCTACGAGTACGACAACGTCGGCAATCTGACGACGGTCGTCGACCCGAAGAAGAACGCCACCGCCGACACGACCGACTACACGGCCAAGACGGCATACGACCTCAACCACCGGCTCGTCAAGGGAACCGATGCGGCGGGCAAGTACACCACCACGGTGTACGACAAGGACTCGCTGGTCCTCGCGGCCACCGACAAGGAGCGCAACAAGACCGAGGTCGCCTACGACGAGCGCGGCATGCCGGTCGAGAAGAAGGAACCGTACGAGGGCACAACGGTCCGGTCGACGAAGTTCGAGTACGACCAGGTCGGCAACCGCACCAAGGTCATCACCCCGCGCGGTGCGAACACCTCCGGCGCCGACGACTTCACCCTTCGTACGGAGTACGACAAGCTGAACCGGGCGGTGAAGCAGTACCAGCCGTACGACCCGGCGGACTCGCGCTACAACAGCCCGAACGTCTACACCCAGACCGTGTTCGACGCGGTCGGCCAGGTGAGCAAGGTCTCGGCGCCGCCGTCGTCGGGTGAGTCGGTCCGCAACGACACCGACTACACCTACTTCGACAACGGCTGGGCCAGGACGTCCACCGACGTGTGGGACATCCGCACCTCGTACGAGTACGACGACGCGGGACAGCAGACCAAGCGCACCCTCACCGGTGCGGGCGGCTCGCCGTCGCGGACCATGACCACCGCGTACTGGCCGGACGGGTCGATGAAGACCCGCACGGACGCGCCGTCCGCGGGCACGGACCGCAAGTCCTTCGCCTACGCCTACGACGCCAACGGCAACACCACGTCGATCGACGACACCTCCGCGGGCGCCAAGATCGACGCGTACACGATGACCTACACCGGCCTCAACCAGGTCGAGAAGGTCACCGAGGCGCTGGCCGGCGAGGCGAAGAAGACCACGTCGTACGTCTATGACGACAACGGCCGGCCGGAGACCGTCACCCACCCCGATCAGTACTCCGCCTTCACCTACGACCCGCGCGAGCTGGTCAAGACCGTGAAGGTCGGCGAGTCCGCGACGGACACCGATCCGGAGGTGTCGGAGTACACCTACACGGACCGCGGCCAGATGCTGAGGGAGACCAAGGCCAACAAGAACACGGTCGATTTCGCGTACTACCTGAACGGGGCGGTCAAGAGCACCACGGAGAAGAAGGCCGGCGGCACGCTGGTCGCCTCGCACGTCTACGCCTACGACGCCAACGGCAACAAGGCGCAGGACGTCGCACGGAAGATGAACGCCGACAACCATGCGGCGTACCTCGACTCCACCAGCGATTACACCTACGACCCGTCCGACCGGATCTCCAAGGTCACGAAGACCGGCGACGGCGCCGGCACCGAGACCTACGTCCACGACAACAACGCCAACGTCATCAGCCAGACGGTGAAGGGCGTCTCCTCCACCTTCGACTACGACCGCAACCGGCTGACCACGGCGACCTCCGGCGGCACCTCCGCGACGTACAACTACGACGCGTACGGCAGGCTGGACACCGTCATCTCCGGCGGCAAGACCGTGGAGGACAACACCTACGACGGCTTCGACCACGTCACCGAGCACACCAAGCTGCAGAGTGACGGCACGTCGAAGACGACGAAGTACACCTTCGATCCGCTGGACCGCAAGACGGCCAAGACCGAGGGCACCAAGACCACCGACTACAACTACCTCGGTACCGGTGGCGAGGTGCTCGACGAGCGCGTGGCCGGCGAGATCACCAAGTCCTACCAGTACAGCCCGTGGGGCAAGCGCCTGTCGCAGATCACGCACAAGAGCGACGGCACCGAGGAGCTCGGGGTCTACGGCTACAACAGCCACACCGACGCCGAGATCCTCACCGACAGCGTGGGTGACACCAAGGCGACCTACGGCTACACCGCCTACGGCAAGGACGACGAGGCCGAGTTCACCGGCATCGACAAGCCCGAGGCGACCGACCCCGGCAAGGAGGCGTACAACCCCTATCGCTTCAACTCCAAGCGGTGGGATGCCAGTTCGGGCACGTACGACATGGGATTCCGGGACTACAGCCCGGGCCTGAACCGCTTCACCACCCGGGACATGTACAACGGCGCCCTGGCCGACATGCGGCTCGGCAGCGACCCGTACACCGGCAACCGGTACGCCTTCTCGGGCGGCAACCCGGTGAGCAATGTCGAGCTCGACGGACACTGCTTCGGCTGGGACTGGTGCGAGAGCGCGGTGGACGCCACCGGTGACGCGATCGCGGACACTGCCAGTGGCATCTACATGGGCACCGGGGAGATCTTCTACGGCCTGGTGTCGAACGTTCCGGACACGGCGTCGTACGCCGGCTGGATGTTCGACGGTGACTGCTGGAACGGCGGCGCCGGTGCTCCGGGTTGCGACTACGGCGCCTCGTTCGACCAGTGGGCTGCGGACCAGGGGTACAACACCGACAAGTGGACATACACCCTGCCCAGCATGGTGGCCGACCTGGTGGGGCGGAAGCCCTCCCCCAGGCCGTCGCCGGGCTTCATGCCCAAGAAGAAGACGCCGCCGGCACCCAAGCCCAAGGAGCCGCCGTCGCCCAAGAAGGAGAAGTACGGCGACCGCGACGGCTACATTTCCCTGTTCAAGGCGCCACAGCCGGGGCTGGGGGAGCATCAGTACAAGAACGGCTACCAGGCGGCGGACTTTCCCTCCACAAACGGTAATGACGGCCAGGCGTACTTCGGCCGAAAGTACAGCTTCGTAGAGGAGAAGTACGCGAAGTACTTCGGGGAAGGAGTGATCGAGATCCGCATTCCCGAAGACGAATACAATAAGTACTTCAAGGGCTACGAACAATCCTATGAGGGCGGAAATGAAATCGAAGTTCCGATCCCCAACACCGCGTTCGGTCGACTCAATTCCTACGAGAGGAACTGGTACCAGTGACTGTTGACGAATGGGCCGCCACGAAGCGGAGATTCCCCGTCGGATCACAGGTGGCAGGCACCGTTGAGCGCGTCGCCGGCTTCGGTATCTTCGTCGCCGTCGAAGGCCTGGACCCCTTCGGTGTCGTCGCCGATGTCGCCGGGATGCACAAGGATGCTGCTGACGATGCGGTGGTGATCTGGCCCGAGGTGGGTGAGTCAGTCACAGGCGTCGTGGTGCAGCACATGGAGAACAACGGCAAAGTGAAGATCCACCTGACCTGATCGGACCTGATCCGATCAGGTCGAGGTCCCGGACCGAAACACAGGTGGGTGAGCCCCGAGGGGGCTCACCCACCTGTTGCCGGTCCTGATCGGGGCGCCTCACCGCTCGCCGCGGACACGTGTGGTCGAGGTGGGCGTCGAAGTGCCGTGTGCCGTGGCTGACGGCCGGGAATTCTCCCCACTCGCTCGCCTCGTCCAGGAAGTCGGTCCACCGGCGGTTGGCGACGTCCCATTCGCCCACCAGGAAGTCGAAGTCCGTCGATACGGGGGTGGCGGTGCGGGTGGAGCTGGTCATGAGTGGGGCCTTCCGTGTCCGGTGTGTGCCGACCCCGGGAAACCAGGCGCACTTCACTGACATCCTGTGTCAGTGAAGTCCAGCCGCCTGCTCGCGATCCTCCTGCTGCTCCAGACCAGGGGCCGGGTCACCGCCGACGAGCTCGCTCGGGAATTCGAGGTCTCCGTACGGACCGTGTACCGGGACATCGAGGCTCTCCACGCCGCAGGTGTCCCGCTCTACGGCGACGCCGGGCATCACGGCGGTTACCGACTCCTCGGCGGGTACCGCACGAGGCTCACCGGGCTGAGCGAGGACGAGGCGCAGAGCCTGTTCCTCGGCGGGCTGCCCGGGCCGGCCGCCGCGCTGGGGCTCGGGTCCGCGCTCGCCTCCTCCCAGCTCAAGCTGCGTGCAGCGCTGCCGCCCGACCTGCGCGCCGAGGCCGACCGGATGCGGGCCCGTTTCCATCTGGACGCTCCCGGCTGGTACGCGGAGGTGGACGACCTGCGCCACCTTCCCCAGGTCGCGGAGGCCGTGTGGACCGGGCGGAGACTGATGGTCCGCTACCGGCGGTGGAAGGCCCCGACCGAGGTCGACCGCACGCTGGACCCGTACGGCCTGGTACTCAAGGCCGGGCGCTGGTACCTGGTCGCCGGGCCCGGCCCGCGCACCTTCCGGGTCGACCAGATCCTGGAACTGCGCGTTTCGGACGACACGTTCGAGATACCGGGCGGATTCGATCTCGCCGAGCACTGGCGCCTGGCGCAGGAGGACTTCCACGCCCGGCTGCACCAGGGCGAGGCAGTCGTTCGGGTGGCTCCCGGCGCGTCCTCCCGGTTCACCGGGGCCGCCGCGCAGGCCTTTGCCGAGACAGCCGTGCCCGAGCGGGACGGCTGGTCGCGGGCCGTGCTGCCCACGGAGTCGCTCGAGCACGCGATCGGGATGTTCCTCGCCCTCGGCCCGGACGTCGAGGTGCTGGAGCCCCCACAACTGCGGGACGGGTTGTACGAAGCGGCGCGCACCCTGGCCGACGTGTACCGGCCACGGAGTTCCTGAGGAGCCGAGGACCGCCCTCGCAGGGTCCTGCGCCGACGACGTCGGACGACGTCGCCGAACCGACCGTCTCCGCACCCTCGACCGACGGTGCCACTCGATCAGGAGTTCGCCAACTACGCGTAAGCGAACAGGTGTTCATTGAGATCATGCCCTTTCGGTCAGAAACAGCTTCCCTCGGCCGCGCTCCAGGGGTTCACTGGACGTGACGAGTGGTGACGCGATCGCCATCATGGCGTCGTCCGCTGCCGAGGGCCCACGGCCCCGCTCGGACGCCCGGCCCCGGCGGAGGAAAGAAGACAGCGAGGAACTCCCCGAGAATCGGCCACCCGCCACCTGCATCGATTCGCGAATTCGACTCATTCCCATTCCCTGTTCTTAACGTTCAGACGAGGGGCACCATGAGCAAAATTGCGCTTCCAGAGTTTCATATGCCGTTCGAGAGCACGGGCTGCAACCCAGGGATTCAGAAGACCAAACAGGCCGCCTGGGAGTGGGCGGACGACAATGATCTGGTCCTGTCTCCGGCGGCTCAGAAGAAAATGATCCGCACGCGCCCCGAGCTCTGGATATCACTCATATTCCCGGCCGCATCGCAGGAACACCTCGATCTCTTCTGCCAGTGGCTGTTCTGGGCTTTCCTGGTCGACGACGAGTTCGACGACGGGCCCGCCGACCGCGACCCGCACCTGTGCGAGGAGGCGATCGCCCGGCTGGTGGACGTGCTCGACGGCACCAGCGCGCCGAACGGCCCCATGGAGCACGCGCTCGACGGCCTCACGCGGCGGACCTGCGAGGGGCGGTCGCCGCGCTGGGTCCGGCAGTTCCGCCGGGACACGGTCGCCTGGCTGTGGACGTACTACGCGGAGGCCGTCGACCGGGCCGCAGGTCATGTACCGAGCATGGCCGACTTCGTGAAGCACCGCCGCGATTCGGTGGCCATGCAGCCGTTCCTCGATCTGCACGAGATCACTGCCGGAATAGATCTCCCGGAATCCGCCCGATCCCTTCCCGCATATATCGCGCTACGCAATTCGGTGGCCGATCACTCGGGGCTCTGCAACGACATATGCTCGTTCGAGAAGGAAGCCGTGCTCGGATACGAGCACAATATGGTCCGGCTCATTCAGCGGGACCGCCGCTGCTCGGTCCAGGAGGCCGTGGACGAGGCCGGGACATGGCTGGCGGGTATCGCCGACCGGGTGCAGCGATCGGAGAAGGAACTCGTCGAGGAGATAGAGGCGGCTCATATCGACGGCCCTGCGCGCGCCGCGCTGGAGCGCTGTATCCAGGACTACCGGGGGCTCGTTCGCGGGGACTTCGACTACCACGCACGGGCGGAGCGGTACACCCGCCCCGACCTGATGGAAATCGACGAACAGCACTCCCTGTCCCGGAACTTCGCCGCCCGACCCGCTCAGGTCCGGAGGGCTGGATCCAGCCAGTCGTGCACCGTTCAACCGAAGTAGCCGTCCAGGGGCGCCGGCTCGTCACCGGCGCCCATCAGCGGCAGGGCGCGCAGGGCCAGTGCCCAGCCGAGCCTGGCCTCGCCCGACTCGGCGGAGCGACCGGTGAGTTCGGCGATGCGGCCGATCCGGTTGAGGACCGTGTTGCGGTGGCAGTACAGCAGCTCGGCGGCGCGCGCCGCCGAGCACCCGTTGTCGAGCCAGACCCGCAGCGTGGAGAGCAGCGCCTCGCGTTCGGCCACCGTGTCCAGGACGGCGCCGAGATGGGTGGTGACGATGCGTTCGGCGATCTCGGGCCGGCCGACGAGGAGCACCTCGGCGAGTCGGTCGTCGAACGCCGCCGCCCCACCGCTCTTGGCGGGCAGCGTGCGCAACGCCTGTTCGGCGAGGCGCAGGGCCCTGCCCGCGCCGGCGAGCCGGTCGAACTCCGGGGAGACCCCGGCGGTGGCGCCGGTGCGGTGACGCAGCAGGCCGATCAGCACGTCGGACTCCCCGGCGGCCAGCCGCACAATGCCCGCGTACCGCCCCGCCCGTGGCCGCCAGAACGACCAGATCCCGTGCTCCTCCAGGACGGGCGCCGGGTTGGGCGGGGCGGCCGGGTCCTGGGCGGCGACCACCATGACGTACCGGTCCTGGACGGGGACGCCGAGCGCGGCGGAGGCGGCAGCGGCGACGGCGGGGTCGTCGCCGCGCCCGTCGAGCAGGGCCTCGAAAAGGGCGACGCGGCGGGTGTCCTGGCGCCCCTGCATCTCCAGCTGGGTCAGCCGGTACGACTCGGCCATGACCAGTGAGTAGCGGTCGATGGTCTCCCAGACGGCGCCCGCCATGTCGAGCTCGCGGTCCCGGTCGGTCGCACCGTGACCGCCGCCCGCCCGGGTGGCGCGCAGATGCTCGGCCATCACCTGCCACATCACCCGGCCGCCACGGCGGTATGCCTGCAGCACGGTGTCCAGCGGCACGCTCTGCTCGGCGCGACGCCGCCCTGTCTCGCGCGCGGCGTTCTCGAAGTCGCCCCCGGTGGGCGGCAGTCCGCCGAAGTCCTCCAGGGCGCGCAGCAGGTTGTCCCGGCAGATCTCCCACAGGTCCTCGCGGCTGACCGGCGTGCCGGAGGCGTACGTGCCGCTGTGGGCGTGGATGTCGTCGACGACCCGCCGGGTCAGTTCGTCGATCCCCGGCACCATGGCCGAGGCCAGGGCCCGGCGCAGCTCGCCGTCGCCGCCGGTACGAGGAGCGGGGGCTCCCGGTTTCTCCGCCATGGCGGAAGGTTAGCGCCGCGCACCGTTTAGGCGGATGCCCCGCACTGTGCGTCTTCGAGGGGCTGCTGCCCAGGCAGGTACGGCACATGGTGGGCATCTGCACATTGTGCCCGGATGCGCGCACGGCCGATGCTGAGCAGCAAGAGCCGCCGCGTCGACGCCATGTTTCCTGGAGCGTGTCATGTTTCTCAGCGTTGCCACTGTCCTGCGTGAGTCGGCCCGCAGGTACCCCGAGCGCGTCGCGGTGGTCGACTCGGGTGCGCGGATCACCTACCGGGACCTGTGGGCGCAGGCACTGAGCTGCGCGGGGGCGCTGCGCGAGTCCGGGGTACGGCCGGGCGACCGGGTGGCGGTGCTGCTGCCCAATGCGGTGGAGTTCCTGTACGCGTACTACGGGGCGCTCGCCGCCGGTGCGACGGTCGTGCCCGTGCATGCGCTGCTGGTCGCCGACGAGGTGGCGTACGTGCTGCGGCACAGCGGTTCCGTGGCCCTGATCAGCGACGGTCCGCTGTGGCCGGTGGCCGAGGAGGGGGCGCGCGCCGCGGGCGTACGGGCGGTGCACGGTGTACCGACGGGTGGCACACCGCTGCCCGCGCCGGAGCCCGTCGCGCCGGACGACACCGCGGCGATCCTCTACACCAGCGGAACGACCGGCCGGCCCAAGGGAGCCCGGCTGACGCACCTCAACATCGTCATGAACGCGTCCGTGATCGCCACCGACCTGCTGGGCACGGGCGTCGACGACGTGATCCTGGGCTGTCTGCCCCTGTTCCACAGCTACGGGCAGACCTGCGCGATGAACGCGACGCTGCGGGCCGGGGCGACGCTCGTCCTGATGCGGCGGTTCAGCGGTGCGGGCGCGCTGGAACTGCTGGCCGCCGAGAACGTCACGGTCTTCATGGGAGTACCCACGATGTACCACGCGCTCGTCGAGGCCGCGGCGCAGCACGGGACCGGGCCGAACATCGCCCTGCGGGCCGCGGTTTCGGGCGGCGCCGCACTCCCCGTAGCTGTGCTCGAACGCTTCGAGAAGACGTTCTCGACCCAGGTCCTGGAGGGCTACGGGCTGACCGAGACGTCCCCCGCCGCCACGTTCAACCAGCCACAGACCGGCCGCCGGCCCGGCACGGTCGGGCACCCCGTCTGGGGTGTCGAGGTCGGTGTCGCGGACGCGGCGGTCGACGACAGGGTGCGACTGCTGCCGGACGGCGAGACCGGCGAGATCGTGGTGCGCGGACACAATGTGTTCGCGGGCTATCTCGACGACCCCGAGGCGACGGCGGCGGCGATGGTGGACGGCTGGTTCCGCACCGGGGATCTCGGAGTGCGGGACGCGGACGGCTTCCTGTCGATCGTCGACCGGAAGAAGGAACTGGTCATCCGGGGCGGGTTCAACGTCTATCCGCGCGAGGTCGAAGAGGTGCTCGTCCGGCATCCGGCGGTCTCCGAGGTGGCGGTGATCGGAGTGCCGGACGAGAAGCGCGGCGAGGAGATCTGCGCGGTCGTCGTGGTGCGCACGGACGCCGGCCCGGTGACGGCGGACGAACTCATCGCCTGGTCCCGGGAGCGGCTCGGCCGTCACAAGTACCCGCGGATCGTCCGGTTCACCGAGACGCTGCCGCTCGGCCCCACCGGCAAGGTCCTCAAGCGGGCCCTGACCGCCTCGTCCTGATCGCGTCCCGCCCGCCCGGAGGCAGAATCCGCCATCACCGCCCCCGCACGCCCAGGACCGCACCCGCAGCCCGCACCGGACCCGGTGAACACCTCTCCGTCACCGAGAAGTTGAGCTTCGTCGCCCGACGGCCCGGTGGACTCTCCGGGGGGCGGGGTGCGGTACCGGCCCCGTACGGCCTGGTCCAGGTGGATGCGGCACCGGAGCGGGTACGTATCGACTCACCGGTCGAGGTGGACGTGCCCCGACGGGTCCGTCACCCGTCATCCGGCCGGAGCTTCGGCCGTCGCCCTGTCCCTCTCCGCAGTCCCGACCACCACCCCGTCGGCGAAACCGCCACCGCCGCGCCGCAGAAGGGCTGAAGCCACCTCATGACTGCCGCACCTCCCCCGATAGCCGGGACATCTCCGCTGGTCAGTACGGTCCACGGCGTGGTGCGCGGTGCGCTCGAACAGGGCGTCGCCGTCTTCCGCGGCATCCCGTACGCGGCCGCTCCGGTCGGTCCGCGCCGCTTCCGGGCGCCGGAGCCGCCGGAGCGCTGGGACGGCGTGCGGGAGGCGGTGGCGTTCGGGCCCACCGCCCCCAAGCGGCCCTACTCCCCTCCGCTGGACGAGTTGCTGCCCGACCCCGAAGTGCCGGGCGACGACTGCCTCAACCTCAATGTGTGGACGCCGTCCCCCGCCCGGGCCGGGCTGCCCGTGCTCGTCTGGATCCACGGCGGTTCGCTGCTGCACGGTTCGTCGGCCGTGGAGCTGTACGACGGGGCGGCGTTCGCCCGTGACGGCGTGGTGCTCGTGTCGGTCAACTACCGTCTCGGTATCGAAGGGTTCGGCGTCTTCCCCGACGCCCCCGCCAATCGCGGTCTGCTCGATCAGTTGGCGGCCCTGGAGTGGGTGCGGCAGAACATCGCGGCGTTCGGCGGCGATCCGCGGCAGGTCACGGTGTGCGGCGAGTCGGCAGGCGCGATCTCCATCGGGGCGCTGCTCGCCGCGCCGCGCTCACAGGGACTGTTCCGGCGGGCGGTGCTGCAGAGCGGTGCGCCGGCCGCGCTCTCCCCGGAGGCCGGCCGGGGTACCACGGAGCTGATCGCGAAGCGGCTGGGCGTCGCTGCGACGGCCGAGGCTCTGGCCGCGGTCGACCCGGCCGGACTGCTGGCTGCGCAGACCGAGGTGACGGGCGGCGGCACCCCGCTGACCGGCGGGAACTCCTTCCAGATCGTGGTGGACGGCGATCTGCTGCCCCACGACCCTGCCGAGGCCCTGCGCGAGGGTGCTGCCGCCGGGATCGATCTGCTGATGGGGACGAACACCGAGGAGTACCGGCTCTGGTTCGTCCCCAGCGGGCTGACCGAACGGTTGAGCCGCTTCACACTCCGTCTGGCGCTGCTGAAGTTCAAGGTGCCGGGCGCCACGGCGCGTACGTACCGTGCGAACCGCCCCGGGGCCACTCCTGGTGAACTGCTCGGTGCGCTCGCCACCGATCTTCTGCTGCGCGTGCCTCTGAACCGGCTGGCGGACGCCCGCAGCGGCAGTTCCGGCCGTACCTTCCTGTACGAGTTCGGCTGGCGGACGCCGGTACGACAGCTCGGTGCCTGTCACGCACTGGAGATCGGCTTCGTCTTCGACACCCTCGACCGGCCCGAGGCCATGGCCCTGACCGGCGAGAACGCCCCGCAGGAGCTGGCCGACGCGATGCATGCGGCCTGGGTGCGGTTCGCCGCGACCGGCGACCCCGGCTGGCCGTCCTGGGACGCGTCCCGCCCGGTGATGGTCTTCGGCCCCGGTGCGCCCACTGTGGTGCACGCCCCGCGCAACGACGAACTGCGCGGCTGGGCGCCTTACCGGAAGGAGAGGCCGTAGGGTCCCCACGGGCCCGGCGGCGTGCGCAAGGAGCGGCCCCGGCTGATCCGCGGCTGCCCGAGGGTGCTGCGGCTACCGCGGGCCGGACAGGTGCGTGACCGGTTCCGCTCCGTTGCCGCTCCGGCGCAAGCCGTCCGCCCGGAGGGTGGGGCGGCCGGTGGTCCGGCGGCCCCCGGCCGGGCGGGGCCGGGGGTCCTTCCGGCGATCAGCCCTTGTTCTGGGCAGCCCAGAACTCGTCGAAGGTGAGGAGACCGTCACCGTTCGTGTCGTGGGAGTTGATGACGGCCTGGGCCACCGGCTCGGTGACGTAGGGGTCACCCAGCTGAGCCATCACGCTCTTGTACTCGGCGGCCGAAATCAGACCGTCGCCGTTCAGGTCGTACCGCTCGAACGCCTTGCGCGCCGACTCGATGTCCGCCACTGTTCCGCCCCTTCGTAATGCCTAACTGACGGAGGTCAGATTAACGGGCGCGAGGGGCACCGATTGCGGCGGCCGGTCGTCGATCATGGGTGGGTGTCCGCGGACGGCGGACAGGACCGGGAACCCGGGAGGGGAACACATCATGACCGACGCACTGGCCCAGATCCTGACGGCTGCCGCACACGGGCGGTTCCCGCCGCCGGACGGCTCCACGACCGTGGTGGCACAGCCGAACGCACGGGACGCCGGGGTGCTGGCCTTCACCGCGCACTCGGTGGTGTTCACCGACGAGGATCCGGACTGGGTGAGGGCCACGCTGGCCGGCACCCCGGGCGACGCGCTCGCCGCGACGATGAACCCGCACTTCCTGGGCGCGTTGCTGGCCCGTACCGGCCGGCACATGAACACCATCGATCTGCTGACCGTCGCGAGCGCGCTGCCGGGCGAGCCGGGGATCGGGCTCCGGGAGATCGAGGACCCGGAACACCCGCGCGTGGCGCGGGCGATGAAGTTCCGCGACGAGGTCCGGGTCTGGGCGGCCGACGGCGGGGTGCTGATCCTCGGCCGTGGGGTCGCCGGCCGCTGGGAGACGGCGATCGAGGTGGCGGAGGAGGCGCGCGGCCGCCGCCTCGGGGAGCACCTGGCGCGGGCGGCCCGGCACCTGGTGCCCGACGAGGTGGTGTGGGCGCAGCAGTCGCCGGGGAACGCCCGCAGTGTGCGGACGTTCCAGGCGGCGGGCTACCGTCCGGTGGGCTCGGAGGCGCTGCTGGTCGCGGGCTGAGTCACGGACTCTGCGGTGGGTCAGCGGAAGACGCCGGTGTGGCCGAGCGAGTAGCGGCCCGGCTGCGGGTAGACGGCGAGTCCGTGCGGTCCGCTGCCCACCGGGATCCGGGCGAGCTGCTTTCCGGTGGCCGTGTCGATCGCGTACACCTCGGCGTTGTAACGCCCCGACAGCCAGAGGACCTTGCCGTCCGGTGAGACACCGCCCATGTCCGGGCTGCCGCCGTTCGGCAGGCGCCACTTCTTCGTCAGCTTGTTCCGTGCGAAGTCGAAGACGGAGATGGTCCCTTCGCCGCGGTTGGAGACGTACATCACCTTGGAGTCCCGGCTGATGTAGAGCCCGTGGGCCCCCTTGCCGGTGGGCAGCAGCTTCGGGGTGGTGAACTTCTTCCCGTCCAGCACCCACATGCCGTTCGCGATCATGTCCGCGATGTAGAACGTACTGCCGTCCGGCGACAGCTTCACGTCCTGGGGCATGGCGCCCTTGAACGGCAGCTTCTGCTGGCCGATGATCTTCATCTTCGCCGTGTCGACCTTGAGGAGTTCGCCGGAGAACTCGCAGGAGACGATGAAGTACCGGCCGTCCATGGAGAAGTCGGCGTGGTTGACGCCCGAGCAGTCGACCGGAACGGTCTTGGCCGTCTTCATGGTGTGGGCATCGCGGAAGACCAGCTCGCGGTCCATCGAGGCCATCACGACGGCGTACTTGCCGTCCGGCGTGAAGTACAGGTTGTACGGGTCGGAGACGGGGACCGGCTTTCCGGGCTTCCCGGTGGCGGGGTCGATGGGCGTGAGACTGTCGCCGAGGTCGTTGTTCACCCAGAGCGTCTTCAGGTCCCAGGACGGGACGACGTGCTGCGGCTGGTGTCCGACCGGGATGGTCTTGATGACCTTGTACGTCTTCGGGTCGATCACCGACACCGTGTTGGAGTTGGTGTTGGGTACGTAGATCCGTGCCGGGAAGCCCTTGACGGCCGGCGACATATTTCCTGGCCGGTCGGCCGCGTACACGTCCTTGGGATCGAGTACCGGCGGCATCCCGGCGAGCCCGGGCGACGTGACGCGTCCGGGGACGGCCTGCTCCGGTGTGGCATTCCCCGGGACGGGGCGGGGTGCGGCGGCCTCGGTGCCGGCGGCCTCGGGCGCCCCCTTCTCGGCCGGACTGCCACAGCCCGTGAGAACGGCGATGAGGATGCCACCGAGCAGGGCCGCGGTGCGCGTGGTGGTGAGCATCAGGTCAGCAGCTCCGTGGTCGTCACCGCGCGCAGTCCGCGGCGGTCGATTTCGGTGAGGAGGACCGGCAGTGCGGCGACCGTGTCCGCGTAGCCGAAATGCAGGCTCACCACCGATCCGTTGCGGATCTCCCCGGCGACCTTGCGGGTGACGGCCGTGGCGCCGGGAGAGGTGAAGTCGAGGGAGTCCACGTCGTACGAGAGGACGTGCGGGTAGCCCGCCCGGTGGGCGAGGCGCTGGACGAGCGGGGTGGCGTACTGGGCGCGCGAGGGCCGGAACCAGGTGCCGATGGAGCCGGTGAGCCGGCGCAGCCGTTGGGCGCAGCCGGTGATCTCCGCGTATGCCTCGGACTCGCCCATCGCCGAGATGTCGGCGTGGTGCTGGGTGTGATTGCCGAGGTCATGGCCGCCGTCGAGGATCCGGCGGGCCATGTCGGGGTGCTCGTCGAGCCAGCTGCCGACGGCGAGGACGGTGATCCGGGCGTGGGCCCGTTCCGCCTCGGCGAGCACGGTCCGGGCGATGGCGGGGTCGCCCTGGCCGTGAAAGGTGAGGGCGACGCGGGCGCGGTTACGGGGCCCGTGGTCGATCTGGACCGGCTGCCCGGGGAAGCGGTGCGGGGCGGGTGCGGGGTGCGTGGCCGTGGGCTTCGCACCCCCGGGTGTCGTCGCGGGGGTGGTGGCCGGGGTCTTCGCCGAGGTGTGGAGAGCGCCGCCTTCGTCCGAACATCCCGCCGCAAGGACGCCGGCCAGGGCTGCCCCTGCACCCGCACGCAGTGTGCTGCGGCGGTGGACCGGCGTCTCGGAGGCCTTCATGGGCAGAACAGTAGGTGCGAAATGTCAGAAAACTAACAATCGCCCACATTCGCACTCCTTCCCGAGTCACGAAGGAAGTGCCGCCAATGGCTCGATTACTCGATGATTCACCCGTCGAATCACATAATCATTCACTCATTGCCAGGCCAGTGACCCATCACACCTACGATTCACTAGCGAAGAGTCACGATCTGACCATATTTATCCGATTAGCCCCTTTGGATCCTGGGTCGCCCATCTGCCATAGTCGGTTCCACGACCCCCATTGACCCGGGCCAGGTCGTCCAGAGCGGCCGTGAACACACCCCCCATTTCACGGCCCCCACACAGAAGCCCCCGCAGCGCCGCACCACGGCCGACCGGGGGCTTCTGTGCGTCGTGCCGGGTGTCGTCACAGAGGGCGCAGGGGCGGGGCCGGATCGGCTCAGCGGTCGGAGATCCGCATCTCGAACCAGGTGGTCTTGCCGCGCGGCAGAAGATCCACTCCCCAGCGGTCGGAGAGTTTGTCGACGAGAAAGAGCCCGCGGCCGCTGATGTCCATCTCCTGGACCGGCATGAGGCACGGCAGCCCGCGCGAGGGATCGCGCACCTCGATCCGGATCCAGCCGCGACGGCGCAGCAGCCGCAGCCCGAAAATGCGCGCACCTGTGTGCCGTACCGCATTGCCGACGAGTTCCGAGACGAGCAGAACGGCATGCTCGGCGGTCTGCGGGGAAAGCGCCCACTGACGCAGCACCACGCAGGAGGTGAGCCGCCGGGCGGTGGCCGCGGACTCCGGACGGGAGGGCAGCCGGACTTCTTCCTCCGCCGGATTTCCGAACAACTCCAGCGCCTTGAACGCCTGTTCGTCCTCGACAGCCGGCATCCAGCGTGCCGCAGTCGCGCCGCCGCGTTGCCGCGGCTGTTCCACACCCTCCAGGCCCGCCATGTCCACCATCATGGCCGCACAGCGGGCACTCCGGGGCCGTTCCGAGGGAATCCCTACCCCGGAATGGGACATTCCGTAGTGGTCGTCAGGCATATGCCAGCGGCAGAATGCGACGCTCGATACCGCCGCTGGCCTGCGCGTATACCCCGTCCGCGCGGGGTTGCCGGGGTCATCCGAGCGCTGAGCCTCAAGGTTCCCTCAAGGCTCAGCCAATCCGCTCGCACGGATGAATCCGCGGCAGTCTGTACCCAACTGGCATTCGGTCAGAGGAACTTGGCTTTGCCCGGACCCTCTTCGACAAAACTGCGCATACCGCGCTCACGGTCCTCGGTGGCGAACAGACCGGCGAACCAATTGCGCTCGATCGTGAGACCGGTGTCGATGTCCGTCTCCAGCCCCGCGTCGACCGACTCCTTCGCCGCGCGCAGCGCGAGAGCCGGCCCCTTGGCCAGCCGGGCTGCCCAGGCGTGCGCCTGCTCGTACACCTCGGCCGCGGGCACCACCCGGTCCACCAGGCCGATCGCCAGCGCCTCTTCGGCCTTCACGTGACGGCCCGTGAAGATCAGGTCCTTGGCCTTGGACGGGCCGACGAGCCGGGCCAGTCGCTGGGTGCCGCCCGCGCCGGGAATCAGGCCGAGCAGGATCTCGGGCTGGCCCAGCTTGGCGTTGTCGGCGGCGATCCGGAAGTCGGCACAGAGCGCCAGCTCGCAGCCGCCACCGAGCGCGTAACCGGTGACGGCGGCGACGACAGGCTTGGGGATGCGGGCCACCGCGGTGAAGGAGTCCTGCAACGCCTTGGACCGCACGACCATCGCCGTGTGGTCCATCGCCTGCATCTCCTTGATGTCCGCGCCCGCCGCGAACACCTTCTCACCGCCGTAGAGGACGACGGCGCGCACGTCGTCGCGCCGCGTCGCCTCCTCGGCGAGTTCACGCAGCCGGTCCTGGGTGGCGACGTCCAGGGCGTTCATGGGCGGACGGTCCAGCCGGATCGTGCCGACGCCGTCGCTTGCTTCGAGGGTTACGGTCATGAGAGGCAGGTTAACCGCCGCTAACGACGGCGGGCCCGGTGCTGTTGGTCACAGCACCGGACCCGCCGTCATGTCGCGCTTCGCGAACTACTTGGTCCACTCCGCCCAGGCCATGTTCCAGCCGTTGAGGCCGTTGTCCGGCTGGATGGTCTTGTCGTGGGATTTCTTCACGATCACGACGTCGCCGATGAGCGAGTTGTCGAAGAACCAGGCAGCCGGGGTCTTCTTGCTCCACGCGCCGCGCACGTCCTGCAGACCGACGCAGCCGTGGCTGGTGTTGGTCGAACCGAAGACATAGGGCGCGCCCCAGTAGTTCCCGTGGATGAAGGTGCCCGACGTGGACAGACGCATCGCGTGCGGCACGTCCTTGATGTCGTACTCGCCGCCGAAGCCGACGGTGTCACCGTTCATCCGGGTCACCTTGAGCTTCTCGCTGATGACCATCTGACCGTTGTACGTGGTGGTCGCAGCGGCGCCCGCGGAGATCGGGATGTTCTTGATCTGCTTGCCGTCACGGACGACCTTCATCCGGTGCGTGCTCGCGTCGACATGGCTGACCTGGCTGCGGCCGATGGTGAACGAGACCGTCTTGGCCTGCTTGCCGTAGACCCCCGGGCGTCCCTCGACGCCGTCGAGGTTGAGCTTCACGGTCACCTTCGTGCCCGCGGCCCAGTACTTCTCCGGGCGGAAGTCCAGGCGGTCGTTGCCGAACCAGTGGCCCTCGACCTGTACCGCCGGCTCCGCCGTCACCTCGATGGCCTTCTCGACCGCTTCGGGGTCGGTGATACCGCGGGTGAAGTGGATCGAGACCGGCATGCCGACGCCGACCGTGGAACCGTCCTCCGGCGTGTACTGCCCGATGAAGGTGTTCTTCGGGACCAGCGTGGTGAACGTGGTGTCCTTGGCCGACTCACGGCCCTTGGCGTCCTTGGCGATCGCGTGGACCGTGTACTTCGTCGCCGCGGCCAGGTGCTGTTCGGGCTCCCAGCTCGCGCCGTCCGCCGCGATCTTGCCCTCGACCTCGACTCCCTTGGGGTCCGCGACCTCGACCGTGGTCAGCTTGCCCTGCTCGGCGGAGATCTTCAGCGCCCCGCTGGTGGCGACCGAGTCGGCACCGTCCTTGGGCGCGACGGTCACCACCGCCTGTGAGGCGGTCGTGTCCGCGCTCCTGCCGCCGCTCTTCCCACCCTTGTTCCCGGCGTCGGTGTCTCCCCCGCCGCACGCCGTCACCAGCAACAGCAGCGCACCCAGTACCAGGGCCGGCAGTTTGGTGGTCCCCCGACCACGCCGTCCGTTGTCCGCCCCGGCCGATGTCCCCGATATCGGCTGCCCGTTCAATGTGGTCGTCTCCCCTCACACGGCCTGGCCCCGCCATGGCCCCGGGAGCCTGCAGGCTCCTACCCCCGCGCGCTGCACATGCGCGCTAGCGAAAGGAAATCACACGGACCTTTGAGAGATCCCCCCAAGGATGTCACCGTTCAGTCCCAAGTTGTCCCAGGACTCCACCAGGTGACGCCTGGTAGGGACGCGATGGCGCCCGCCGGCCCGTCCCGGTTCGGAACACCCTCGGGCGGTCCCGGGGAGCTTCGGCGCGGACGCGCTTCAACGGACCGCGGAGGCCGCCTTCCACCGGGTCCGGTTCAGGTTCCGTCCGTCGAGCCCGTTGTCGGGCGCCACATGCCTGTCCTTCCGTTGTCAGGTCAACCGGTCGGTACGAACGGCGCGGCCAGTACGGCGAGCGGTCCCGCCCATGTCAGCGCGGTGACCGTGCTCGCCCCTGCCTTCCTCGCGTTGTGGTTCACGCCCTGCAACGACCAGGGCCGGCCGGGGGAAACGTGAGTGCGGGCCCCGCTGTGGGCAGAACAGAGGGAAGGACCACATTCGGGGAGCCGCGGCCGGGACGCCGTGCGCTCCTCTTCGGCGCCGGGTCCGATGAGCCGCGGGAGGCTGAGAGGTGTCGAGCGCAGCCGAGCAGGAGGCAGTGCGGGAGTCGGTCGGGAAGGTTCTGGAGCGGACGTCGAAGGAGGCGGGGGCAGAGGCGGGGACCGGCCCGCTGGAAAAGCGGGCTCTCGACGGCGGGCAGCGGCCTCCGGCCGTGTGGCCCGGTGCGCCGATGCCGCTCGGAGCCCGTTTCCGGGTGGGCCCGGACGGGGTGGCGGGCACCAACTTCGCGCTCTGGGCGGGCGGGGCCGAGGCGGTCGAACTCTGTCTCTTCGACGAGGAGGGGGGCGAGACACGCCTCCCGCTGACCGAGCTGACCCATGAGATCTGGCACGGTTTCGTGCCGGATGTACAGCCGGGTCAGCGGTACGGCTACCGGGTGCACGGCCGCTGGGACCCTTGGACGGGTGCCCGCTGGAACCCGGCGAAACTGCTGCTCGATCCGTACGCACGTGCGGTGGACGGCTCGTTCACCCTCCCGGCCGAGGTCTACGGCCATGTGCGGGACTGGCCGCAGCAACAGATCGCCGACACCGTCCGGGACGAACGGGACTCCGCTCCGTACGTACCGAAGGGTGTCGTCGTCCACGACGACGACGACTGGGCGGAGGACCGGCGCCCCAAGACCCCGTGGGCCGACTCCGTCATCTACGAACTGCATGTCCGTGGATTCACCAAGCGGCACCCGGAGATCCCGGAGGAACTCCGGGGCACATACGCCGGACTCGCCCACCCGGCGGCCATCGGCCATCTGACGCGGCTCGGCGTGACGGCGGTGGAGCTGCTGCCGGTGCATCAGTTCGCCCACGAGGACCACCTGCTGCGGCGCGGACTCCACAACTACTGGGGATACAACTCCATCGGCTACTTCGCCCCGCACGCGGACTACTCGGCGAGCGGTACGGGAGGCCAGCAGGTCGGCGAGTTCAAGCGGATGGTGCGGGCGCTGCACGACGCCGGGATCGAGGTCATCCTCGACGTGGTCTACAACCACACGGCGGAGGCGAGTGAGCTGGGTCCGATGCTGTCGCTGCGCGGCATCGACAACCGCGGCTACTACCGGCTCCAGTCCGACGCCCGGAGATACACCGACTACACCGGCTGCGGAAACACCCTGCATGTGGTGCAGCCGCATGTGCTGCGACTGATCACCGACTCGCTGCGGTACTGGGTCACCGAGATGGGCGTCGACGGCTTCCGCTTCGATCTGGCGGCGGCGCTGGCCCGCTCGATGCACGACGTCGACATGCTGTCCCCGTTCCTCGCGGTGATCGCCCAGGACCCGGTGCTGCGCCGGGTGAAGCTCATCGCGGAGCCATGGGACGTCGGCAACGGCGGCTACCAGGTCGGCGCCTTTCCTCCGCTGTGGACGGAGTGGAACGACCGCTACCGCGATGCCGTACGGGACTTCTGGCGCGGGGCCCTGCCCGACGTACGGGACCTCGGCTACCGGCTGACCGGTTCCAGCGATCTGTACGCGTGGGGCGGCCGCCGCCCGTACGCATCGGTCAACTTCATCACCGCGCACGACGGCTTCACGCTGCGCGATCTGGTCAGCTACGAGCAGAAGCACAACGAGGCCAACGGCGAGGGCAACCGGGACGGTACGTCGGACAACCGGGCCTGGAACTGCGGCACCGAGGGCGAGACCGACGACCCCGGGATCAACGCGCTGCGCCGCCGCCAGCTGCGCAATCTGCTCACCACCCTGCTGCTGTCGACCGGGGTGCCGATGCTGGTCGCGGGCGACGAGATGGGCCGGACGCAGGGCGGCAACAACAACGCCTACTGCCAGGACAACGAGATCGGCTGGCTGGACTGGTCGCTGCTCGACCAGCCGCAGTGGCGGGAACTGACCGAGCTGACGGCGCGGCTGCTCGCGCTGCGCCACACCCATCCGGTCCTGCGCCGCCGCGCCTTCTTCTCCGGCCGGCCGCAGGCCGCGGACGGGCTGCGGGACCTCGCGTGGTTCACCCGGCAGGGGACGGAGATGACGGAGGAGGACTGGTACGCACCGGCCGCGACCGTCGGGCTCTATCTCTCCGGGCGTGACATCCCGGGCCGGGATGCGCGCGGCGAACAGGTCACGGACGACAGCTTCCTGGCGATCCTGCACGCCGCCGACCGCCCGAGCAGCTTCCGGCTTCCCGGTCCGCCGTGGGCGCAGGCGTACGAACTGGTGCTGGACACCTCGCGGGAGGACCAGTCCACCGCTCCGGGGACCGTGCACCGCGGCTCCGAGGTGCTGACGGTGCCGGGAAGGGCTGTGGTGCTGCTGCGCGTCAGGGAGTGATGCGGAACAGGGCGGACGGCCGGCTCAGCCGAGGATGCCGCGCTCGTAGGCGGTCGCGACGGCCGCGGCGCGGTCCTTGGCGCCCAGTTTCGCGAAGATGTGCGTGAGATGGCTCTTCACCGTTGCCTCGCTGATGAACAGTTCGGCGGCGATCTCCCGGTTCGAGGTCCCCTTGGCGACCAGTTCGAGCACCTCGCGCTCCCGCGCGGACAGCGCCTCGTGACCCGCGGCGGCGGGGCTGCGTACCCGCGCGAGGAGCCGGGAGGCGACCGCGGGCGACAGTACGGTGCGTCCATCGGCGGCGGCGCGCACGGCGGTGAACAGCTCTTCGCGGGGCGCGTCCTTGAGCAGATATCCGGTCGCGCCCGCCTCGATCGCGGGCAGGGTGTCGGAGTCGGTGTCGTACGTGGTGAGGACGAGCACCTTGGAACGTGCGCCGCGCCGGGTGAGCTCGGCGATCGCGGCGACCCCGCCCCCGCCGGGCATCCGCAGGTCCATCAGGACGACGTCGGGGTCGAGCCGGGTGGCCAGATCGACTCCCGCGACGCCATCGGCCGCCTCGCCGAGCACCTCGAAGCCGGGGGCCGGTTCGAACATGCCGCGCAGACCGTCCCGTACGACGGGGTGGTCGTCGACGACGATGAGGGTGATGGTGCGTGCGGTCTCGTCAGCCATGGCGGTACCACCGTACGCCCTGGTCATTGATGAGGCACGAGGGGGACGCGGGCCGAGACGGCCGCTCCGTTGCCCGGTTCCGACTCCACCACGACGGCGCCCGCGATCCGTTCGGCGCGGGCGCGCATGCCGCTGAGACCGAAACCGTCCGTTCCCCGGTACGGCGGCAGGGCCACCGGATCGAAGCCGCAGCCGTCGTCCCGCACGTCCAGGGTGACTTCGTCGCCCATGAAGGAGAGCGTGACGCCGACCCGGGAGGCCCCGGAGTGGCGTCCCGCATTGGCGAGGGCCTCCTCCGCGATCCGCAGCAGCGTGGCCCCGACCTCGTCGTGCAGCGGTTCGGCGGTGCCGGTCACCGTGAACTCCGCTCGTACGCCGACCCGTTCCGCCCAGCTCGCGACCGTCTTCTCGAGAGCTTCGGGCAGATCGTCGTGGGCCAGTGCGGCGGGGACCAGATTACGCACGGACCGGCGTGCCTCGCCGAGGCTGTGGCGGGCGAGCGCGGCAGCGCGGTCGAAGTGCTCGCGGGCCAGCGCCGGGTCGGAATCGGCGGTGGAGGTGACCGCCTGGAGCTGGGCGATGATGCCGGTCAGCCCCTGGGCGATGGTGTCGTGGATCTCCGCGGCCAGCCGGCTCCGCTCGTCGGCGACGCCCGCCTCGCGGGCCTGGACGAGGAGTTGGGCGTGCAGGCCCGCGTTCTCCGCCAGGGCCTGTTCGAGACGGGCGTTGGCGGACTCCAGTTCGGCGATGGTGTCGATCTGGGTGCGGGCGTGCTCTGCCTGCCGGGTGTCGAGCTGTGCGAAGACGAGGACGAGGGTGCTGTGCAGGGCGAGGAGGATGCCGAAGGCCGTCCAGTTCGTGAGCGTGTCCGGCGGGAAACCGCTGCCGCACTGGGAGCCCGCCATGGTGACGGCGGTGGCCAGCATCCCGACGCGTGCGGCCCGCTTGGGGAGGAGCCGCGCCGCGTCGAAGTAGCCGAGGAGCGCGAACATGGAGAAGAACGGGTTGCACCAGGTCAGCACGAAGGCGACGACCGTGCGTACGGCGAAGTAGAACTGCGCGGCCCGCGACCGCCCGGCAGACCGGTCCCGGCTCCGGCGCCGGCCCCACCCGAGCTGGAGCACCAGCGCCACTGGGACCAGCACCCCGGCCACGTACGTCCCGGTACGGCTCATGATGAGGTCGGCGGACATCGCCGAGACGACGGTGGCCAGCCCGAGCAGACCGTACGGCCCGTACCGGAAGAACTGTTCCCACCCCTGCTCGGCCGTGGTGACCGCTGCGGCATCCCCGCCGGTGCGCCCCGTTCCCATGGGGGCAGTCTGCCCCGGACCGGCCGGAAGCGTCACTCCCACTTGAACCAGCGGGCGGCCGCGGCAGCCGGCAGGACCGTCCACAGGGCCATCACCCCCAGATGCGTCCAGCCCGGCCAGCCGCCGGAGGCCGCCCGGTCCAGCGCCTGGGAGGCCGCGCCGAAGGGAGTGCACTCGACGATCCGGCGGAGCACATCGGGCATCGCCTGGACCGGTAGCCAGACCCCCGCGGTGAACATCATCACGAGGTAGACGACCGAGCTGACGGCGGCGGAGACCTTGGTGGTCCGGGAGAGCGCGCTGACCATGGCGCCGAGGGCGAGGACGCTCGCGGTCGCCAGAAGCAGGGCGAGCAGGTAGCCGGCGGGCTGACCGGGCAGCCGTACGTCGAAGGCGATCCGGCCGACGGTCAGAGCCAGCACGGCCGAGCCCAGGGCGGCGGCGCCGTGCAAGGCGATCTGCGCGGTGAGCAGGGCGGACGGACGTACCGGAGTGGTCGACATACGGCGCAGGATGCCCCGCTCGCGATAGCCGGCAAGGACGGGCGGCATGGCCTGGAGCCCGGACATGATCATGGCGAGCAGTACGGCCACCGGCACATACAGGTCGATGACACGGCGGCCGCCGAGGCCGTCGTCGGCTTCCCGGTAGGACGGGACCAGACCGAGGATCGTCAGCAGGACGGTCGGGAAGACGAGGATCCAGAAGAGGCTGCCGGGCTCGCGGAGGAAGAGCCGGGCCTCGCAGGTGAGGACGGCCAGGGAGGGGGCCGAAGCAGAAGAGGGGGCGGTGGGGGCCGCAGGGTTCGATGCGAGAGGTGTGGTCATCTCAGGCCGCCTGTTCCGTGTCTGCTGCTTCTGTCCGTGTCTCGGTGAGGTCGAGGAAGGCGTCGTCCAAGGTCGCTTCGGAGACGCGCAGTTGATGTGCGGTGATGCGGCGCCGGGCCAGCAGCGAGATCACCGCGTTGACGGTCTCGTCGGTGCCGTTGATGACGATCCGGCCGCCCTTCTGCTCGACCGATGCCGCTGCGGGGAGCGCCGCCAGATCGTCGGGGGCGAGCGGTTGCGAGGGAGCGAAGGAGATGACGGTGGAACTGCCGGCCTTGCGGATCAGGCCGGACGGGGTGTCGAGGGCGACGACCCGCCCCTTGTCGATCACGGCGATCCGGTCGCAGAGCCGCTGGGCCTCCTCCATGAAGTGGGTGACGAGGAGGACGGTCACACCGCTGTCGCGCACCTCTTCGATCAGTTGCCAGGTATCACGGCGGGCCCGCGGATCGAGTCCGGTGGTCAGCTCGTCGAGCACCACGGCCCGCGGGTTGCCGATCAGCGCGAGGGCAATGGACAGCCGCTGCTTCTGACCGCCCGACAGCTTGGCGAACCGGGTGGTGAGGCTGGTGTGCAGACCGAGACGTTCGGCCAGGGACCGCCAGTCGGCGGGGTCCTGATGGAAGGCGCTGTACAGCTCCAGTGCCTCGCGGACCGTGAGCTTGGCCTGCAGTTCGCTCTCCTGGAGCTGGGCGCCGAGCAGGCGCGTCACCCGGTCGTGGTCGGCGACGGGGTCGAGTCCGGCAACCCGGACCGTACCGGCGTCGGGGATCCGCAGCCCCTCGACGCATTCGACGGTCGTGGTCTTGCCCGCGCCGTTGGGGCCGAGAATCCCGAAGATCTCCCCCTCGTCGACGGCGAACGTCACGCCGTCCACCACGGTGCGCCCGGCGTAGGCCTTGTGCACCGCGTTCACTTCGATGATTGCCATGGGTGCGAGGATCCCGTCGGGCGGCCCCGCGCGGCATCGGCCATCACGCTCGGAAAGACATCCGCCGATCGGTTGACTCCGTGGTACGACCGGGCAGCCTCGGGCCATTGGGGGCGAGATGTCGACAGAGCGACGAAAACCAGATGAGCGATGTCAGAGGTGAACCGTAGGCTCGCCCCTGATGCCCGAAACACATGTAGAGCCCAAGGACCGGTCCGCCGCGCGCTCCCTGCTGCGGTTGTGGCCTTACGTGAAGCCTGTACGTATCCGCCTGTTCGGAGCGGCAGCCGTGGCGATCGTCGCCTCCTGCCTCGGCCTGGTGATACCCCTCGTACTGAAGTGGATCGTGGACGGCCCGGTCGCGCACCGTGATCCGGGCGGAGTCTGGCTCGGTGCCCTGTACCTGTTGGTGCTGGGCATCGCCGAGGCACTGCTCTTCGGGCTGCGGCGATGGCTGGTGGCGCGGCCGCTGGCGGGCGTCGAGGCTTCGATGCGGGCCGACCTGTACCGGCATCTGCAACGGCTGCCGGTGGCCTTCCACGACCGCTGGCCGTCCGGACAGCTGCTGTCGCGCGGAACCACGGACCTGATGCTGCTGCGCATGTTCCTGGCATTCCCGCTGACGTTTCTCCTGGTCAACGCCACCACCATCCTGGCGGGTTTCATCATTTTGCTGGTGCAGCAGTGGACGCTGGGCCTGGTGCTGCTCGTACCGGTCGTGCCGCTGGTGATTCTCTGCTCCGTCTTCGAGACGAAGTTCGCGGTGGTGGCGCGCAAGGCCCAGGACCAGGTCGGCGATCTGACGACGGTCGTCGAGGAGAGCGTCCTCGGCATCCGGATCATCAAGGGCTTCGGGAGGCACCGGAGCCAGGCCCTGGCCTTCCGCGGCCTCTCGCAGCGACTGCGCGGCACCGAACTCGACAAGGCCCGGCTGCTGGCCGGCATCTGGGCCTTCATCACCACGATCCCGGAGCTGGCGATCGGCGCGGCGTTGGTTCTCGGCACGATCCAGGTCGCCGACGGAGATCTCTCGGCGGGCACGCTGGTGGCGTTCCTGTCGACCGCTCTCGCGCTGCGCTGGCCGGTCGAGTCGATCGGTTTCCTTCTGGCGATGAGTCAGGAGTCGGCGACGGCGACCGAGCGGTTCTTCGAGGTGATGGATGTGGCGGAGGAACGCGAGACCACCGGGGAGTCCTCCCCGTCGAACTCGCAGCAGCACGCGGACGGCGGAATGGTCTTCGAAGGGGTCGAGTTCCGCTACCCCGACGCGGAGCCGGGCTCCGCACCCGTGCTGACCCGGATCGATCTGCGGATCCGCCCCGGCGAGACGATGGCCCTGGTCGGGGCCACCGGATCGGGAAAGACGACGCTCACCGCCCTCGTCCCGAGGCTGCACGACGCCACCGCCGGGCGGATCACGCTGGACGGCACCGACATCACCGCCCTGCGGCGCGAACAGCTGCGTGAGCTCGTGTCCGTGGCGTTCGAGGAGCCGACGCTCTTCTCGGCGAGCGTCGGGGAGAACGTTCTCATGGGCGCCGACGGCGCCGGCGAGGAAGAGCTGCGGCGGGCGCTCTCGATCGCCCAGGCCGACTTCGTCTACGACCTGCCGGAAGGCATCCACACCCAGGTCGGCGAGCAGGGGCTCAGTCTCTCCGGAGGCCAGCGGCAGCGCCTCGCACTGGCTCGCGCCGTCGTCGGGCAGCCGCGCTTCCTGGTGCTCGACGATCCGCTCTCCGCCCTGGACGTGCATACGGAGACGCTGGTGGAGGCCGCCCTGCGGCGCGTGCTCGAGTCGACCACCGCCATCGTGGTCGCCCACCGGCCGTCCACCGTGATGCTCGCGGACCGGGTGGCGCTGCTGTCCGAGGGCCGGATCAGCGCCGTGGGCACCCACCAGGAACTGCTGCGCAGCAACGCCGAGTACGCCTGGCTGATGTCCGGCGCCGGGGACACACCCGAATTCCTGTCCACCGACGGCATGCCTGCCATGGTCGTCCCTGCCGAGAAGGACAGCACCCGATGACCGACGCAACGACCGGACGCCCCGCGGGAGCGGGCGGCAGCGACGAGAAGAACGAGCACCTGAGCGGCACCGACGCAACCACCGGCACTGCAGAGGCGGCCAGGGGTACGGACACGGACACCCTGACCCGTGACCGGCCGGCAACAGGACCGGACGGCACCGCACGGAAGCCGCCGCAGGCCGCGCCCGAGCCCGGCTCCGCATCCGGCGCCCAGGACCCCTTCGACCAGGACGACCTGCCCACTCCGCGCGGCGCGACCCGCGCCCTGCTGCTTTCCCTGCTCGGCCCGCTCAGGGGCAGGGTGGTGGTGGCCGCGCTGTTCCTGCTGATCCAGCAGGCCGCGGTCCAGGTGGGCCCGCTGCTCGTCGCCTACGCCATCGACAGTGGCGTACCCGCGCTCCGCGACAAGGACTACGGACCGCTGATCGCCGTGGCCATCGGTTACGCGCTCTGTTCGGCCGGCGCGGGGAGCATGCAGTACGCGTTCATCCAGGCCTCTGCCCGGATCAACCAGGACGTGCTGCTCGATCTCCGGGGGCGGATCTTCCGTCACGCGCAGGCACTGAGCGTGGACTTCCATGAGCGCTACACCTCGGGTCGGCTGATCTCCCGGTCCACCACGGATGTGGAGTCGCTGCGGGAGCTGCTCAGCGAGGGGCTGCAGGAACTGATCGGCGTCGTGCTCTCCTTCATCTCCATCTCGTTGTTGCTGCTGTGGCTGGACCTCGGGCTCGGAACGGTCGCCGTCCTCTCGTTCGTACCGCTGTATCTGCTGGTGCGGCTCTACCAGCGACGCGCCGGGGTGATCTACGCCGCCCGGTCGACAGCGATCGCATCGGTCATCGTGAAGTTCGCGGAGACGATCAACGGGATCCGTCCCGTCCAGGCGTTCCGTCGCGAGCGCATCAACGACACAGAATTCGAGCGGCTGAACCAGCGGCACTGCCGGACGAACGGCGACGCACTGCTGGAGATGGCGCGCTACGTGGTCGGCTCCAGGCTGGTCGCCAACACGGCGGTCGCCGGGATGGTGCTGTGGGGTGCGTACCGAGTCGCCTCAGGGACGCTCGCGCTCGGCGTGCTTGCCGCAGCCGTGCTCTACCTGCGACGGCTGTACGACCCGATCGACCGGCTCGGCATGTTCCTCAACTCCTACCAGTCGGCAGCGGCTTCGCTGGAGAAGATCGCGGGACTGCTGGCCCAGACGCCCACCGTCCCCGAGACGACGAACCCGCGGGAGCTGCCTGCCCGCACGGGTGAGCACCCGGGGCGGGAGGTCTCCTTCGACTCGGTGAGATTCGCCTACCGCACGGGCGGCGAAGTGCTGCCCCGCTTCGATCTGACGATCCCTGCGGGGCAGACCGTGGCCGTGGTCGGCTCGACAGGAGCCGGGAAGTCGACGCTCGCCAAGCTGCTGGCCCGGTTCTACGACCCGACCGACGGCCGGGTGCTGCTGGACGGGACGGACCTGCGTGATCTGGCCACGCCCGAACTGCGGCGCGGTGTCGTGATGGTGACCCAGGAGGCGTTTCTCTTCTCGGGGACGGTCGCCGAGAACATCGCCATCGGCCGTCCAGAGGCCTCTCGCGAGGAGATCGAGCGGGCCGCGAAGGCGATCGGCGCGCACGACTTCATCAGCGGACTGCCCGACGGGTACGACACGGATGTCCGCAAGAGGGGCGGGCGGATCTCGGCGGGCCAGCGCCAGCTGGTCGCCTTCGCCCGCGCCCTGCTCGCGGACCCAGCGGTCCTGATCCTCGACGAAGCGACGAGCTCCCTCGACATCCCCGGCGAGCGCGCCGTGCAACAGGCCATGGACACGGTGTTGCACGGCCGCACCGCGGTCGTGATCGCCCACCGGCTGTCGACCGTGGAGATCGCGGACCGGGTACTGGTCATGGAGCACGGCCGGATCGTTGAGGACGGCTCCCCGTCCGAACTCATCGGCGGTACCGGCCGGTTCGCCGGACTCCACCGCGCCTGGCGGGAAAGCCTGGCCTGACCCGCTTCCCGGCGACAACCACTGACGTCGGCCAACCACGCGGGGCGGACGACCTGCCGGTGCGGGCGGTGCCGCGCACCGGCTCGGGAGCGGTGGGCCAGGTGCCGTTGCAGGCCGGACCCCGCCCCGTCGCGCTGCCATGTCGTCACCTCGGCCCCAGGAACAGCACGTGTTCCCGGGGCCGTCCGCGCCTCGGCCAGGAGCTCCCTGTGTTGCCGGGCGTGGTCCGGGTCACCGTGCGGATCACCGCACGCTCTGCCACCGATCGAGGACTTCGCACGGCGCTCGCCGCCGTCGGTGTGGAGCCGTGCCGCTGAAGTCGCGTACGGCCGGGGGTACTCGCCCGAGGCCCGCGTGGACCGCCCGGCGATCTCGGCAAGTTCGGCGACTCGCCCCGGCCCGCGCGGTGCCGGCCGTCCCTCACACGCCGGTCCTCACACGCCGGTCCTCAAGGGAGCCAACTCCCTTCTGAACCCGGGGCCCGCACGGCACGCAGAGCGAGCCACCGCGAGCCGCCTCCTCCCTCCTCCTTACCCTTGCCCTTCTTGCCCTTCTTGCCCTTCTTGCCCTTGCGAACCGAGCGGAAGCCGCCGCGGGCGACCGCGTCGCCCGACGCTTTACCTGGTCTTTGCTGCACGACAAGGGCTGACCCATTCAGAACGAGCCACAATTCAAGACACTTCCGGCCGGTGACCACGACCCCGCGCCGAACGCTCCGTTCGAGCACGATGTGTTCGAGCTCGACCCGGACCCGCTCGTCGAAATCGGCCGCTCCGGACCATGGGCACCCTCCCGGTAACGATCGGCGAAACGTCCGCTTAACGAACATGACCTTCCTGGCAGCGGACGAATTCCGGCCAACTTGTTGACGCGGTCCTGACAGGAACGTCCATCTGCTGACACTCTTCCCCCGTTCCGCGTACCGCCTGCCCTGCCCGGTCGGCTCACCCAGCCGCCGGTACCCCCCTCGCAGAAGGAGTCCGCGTGAGATCCACGCCCAGCCGTCGCGCCACCGCGACCGGCGCTCTGATAGCCGTAGCAGCCCTCCTCGCCGTAGGAGTCCAGACAGGCACGGCAACCGCCACAGCCGGCGGTTCCGCCGCCGCTGCCCCGGTCGCCACCAACGCCAAGCATGGCGCCCTGGCCAAGCAGCTCTCCCCCTCCGCGCGTGCCGAGCTGATCCGCGAGGCCAACGCGAGCAAGGCGGCCACGGCCAAGGAGCTCGGTCTCGGCTCTCAGGAGAAGCTCGTCGTCCGGGATGTCGTCCAGGACAACGACGGCACCACGCACACGCGTTACGAGCGCACCTTCAGCGGGCTTCCGGTCCTCGGTGGCGACTTGATCGTCCAGGAGTCCAAGGCCGGTGAGACCGAGGGCGTCACCAAGGCGTCCAAAGTCACCTCTGCACAGCTGAAGGCCGTCGACACCGCCGCCGACGTCGCCCCGGCCAAGGCCGAGACACAGGCTCTCGGTGCGGCCAAGGCCGCCGGTTCCAAGAAGACCGTCGCCGACCGGGCACCGCGCAAGGTGGTCTGGATGGCCCAGGGCAAGCCGCAGCTCGCCTACGAGACCGTCGTCGGCGGACTCCAGCACGACGGCACCCCCAATGAACTGCACGTCGTGACCGACGCCTCCACCGGTGCGAAGCTCTACGAGTGGCAGGCCATCGAGACCGGTACCGGCAACACCCAGTACAGCGGCCAGGTCACGCTCGGCACCGCACCGTCGTACACGCTGACCGACACCGGACGCGGCAACCACAAGACGTACAACCTGAACCACGGCACGTCCGGCACCGGGACGCTCTTCTCCGGCTCCGACGACGTGTGGGGCGACGGAACTCCGCAGAACGCCGAGACGGCCGCCGCGGACGCGCACTACGGTGCGGCCGAGACCTGGGACTACTACAAGAACGTGCAGGGCCGCACCGGCATCCGGGGCGACGGCGTCGGCGCGTACTCCCGCGTCCACTACGGCAACAACTACGTCAACGCCTTCTGGGACGACAGCTGCTTCTGCATGACCTACGGGGACGGCAGCGGCAACGCCGCACCGCTGACCTCACTCGACGTGGCCGCGCACGAGATGACGCACGGTGTCACCTCCGCCACCGCCGGCCTGGTCTACAGCGGCGAGTCCGGCGGCCTCAACGAGGCGACCAGCGACATCATGGCTGCCGCGGTCGAGTTCTACGCCAACAACGCCACCGACAAGGGCGACTACCTGGTCGGCGAGAAGATCGACATCAACGGCAACGGCACCCCGCTGCGTTACATGGACAAGCCGAGCAAGGACGGCGCGTCCAAGGACGCCTGGTACTCCGGCATCGGCGGAGTGGACGTCCACTACTCCTCGGGTCCCGCGAACCACTTCTTCTACCTCCTCTCCGAGGGCAGCGGCGCCAAGACCATCAACGGTGTCTCGTACAACTCCCCGACCTCCGACGGTCTGCCGGTCACCGGCATCGGCCGCGACAAGGCGGCGCTGATCTGGTTCAAGGCGCTCAGCACCAAGTTCAGTTCCACGACGAACTACGCGGCCGCTCGCACCGGTACCCTCGCCGCGGCCGGTGACCTGTACGGCACGACGAGCGCCGAGTACAAGGCGGTCGCCGACGCCTGGGCCGGCGTCAACGTCGGCTCGCGCTCCGGTGGCGGCACCGGCGGCACGGTCTTCCAGAACACGACCCGCGTCGCCATCCCGGACGCAGGCGCGGCCGTCACCAGCTCGGTCAACGTCACCGGAATCACGGGGAACGCGCCCAGCACCCTGCAGGTCGGCGTGGACATCACCCACACCTGGCGCGGTGACCTCGTCATCGACCTCGTCGCTCCGGACGGCACGGCCTACCGGCTGAAGAACTCCTCGATCTCCGATTCGGCGGACAACGTCCAAACGACGTACACCGTCAACGCATCGTCCGAGGTCGCCAACGGCACCTGGAAGCTGAAGGTCCAGGACGTCTACTCGGGTGACACCGGCGCCATCAACAGCTTCAAGCTGACCTTCTGAACCCAGCGCCGCATTCCGCGCACGTGATGCGGTGGTCCCGCCCGGGAGGAGCTCTCATTCCTCCCGGGCGGTTCGCCGTAGGGTGAGCCGCATGATCAGGGTGTTGCTTGCCGACGACGAAAGCATGATCCGCGCGGGTGTCCGGGCGATCCTCGCCACCGACCCCGCCATCGAGGTCGTCGCAGAAGCCGGGGACGGACACGAAGCTGTCGAACTCGCCCGGAAGCACCGGCCCGATGTGGCCCTCCTCGACATCCGGATGCCCCGCCTCGACGGCCTGCAGGCAGCGGCCGAGCTGCGCGGGACGCTGCCCGAGACGGCGCTCATCATGCTCACCACCTTCTCCGAGGACGAATACATCGCACGGGCACTGGGATCGGGAGTGAGCGGCTTCGTCCTCAAGTCCGGTAATCCGCGCGAACTGATCGCGGGGGTGCAGGCCGTGGCAGAGGGAGCGGCCTTCCTCTCCCCCGAAGTGGCTCAACGGGTGATCGCACATCTCGGTACGGGCCGGCTGTCGCGGGCCGCCGATGCCAGAGCCGCGCTGGAGCCGTTGACGGCGCGCGAGCGGGACGTCGTTGCGCTCGTCGGCGCAGGCCTCTCCAATGCGGAGATCGCCGCAAAGCTGTATGTCGTCGAGGGCACCGTCAAGGCCCATGTCAGCGCGGTCCTGAGCCGTCTCGGGCTCAAGAACCGGGTGCAGCTCGCAATCCTTGCGTACGAAGCGGGAATCGTCGGTGACACCGACGAGGGGTCCGGGCCCGCACACTGATCCGTTCAGTCCGGTCGACTTGGTCATGCCGACGAAACTACGGAACCGGCCCCGCCCGGCTCATCGGACGAAAGACAGGTTCCACCCTTCACTTTCGTCAGGGGACTCGGTGCCAGGCGCTCGGGCAAGGTAAAGACCATGCTGAGGGAACGAAAGCGGGACTACGTCACCGACCTGGCCGTCTGGGCAATTCTGTCCGGGCCCGTGCTGGTGTGGAACGGCCCGTCGGACGGCGGGTCATGGCTGTCCGTGGGCGTGGGAGTGGGCGCGCTCGGTATAGCCATACTGGTCCACCGCGCATGGCCGCTGGCAGCGCTCGGCATCGCGGTCGCTCTCAGCCTCGCCGACTCGCGCGAGCTGTACACCGTGTCGTACTCCACGGCGCTGATCGCTCTCGGTTTCTTCGCCGGTCGCCGGTCGGCGGGGGCCCGGCCGGCGCTGTTCAGCTTCGCGGGTATTGCCGCGGTGGGCCTGGTGATCACTCTCACCGCGGGCGCCGAGCTCTGGGAGTGGTTCACCCTGGTGATCACACTGCTGTTCGCGGTCGTGGTGCCCTGGTTGATCGGACGGTACGCGCGGCACTACGCCCAGCTGATCCGGACGGGCTGGCAGCTGGCCGACCGGATGGAGCGCGAGAAGCACACGGCAGCGGATCGGGAGCGGATACGGGAGCGGTCCCGCATCGCCGGAGACATGCATGATTCTCTCGGGCACGAGTTGTCGCTCATCGCGGTCCGCGCGGCAGCGCTGGAAGTCGACCCGTCGCTGAATCGGAGGCAGCAGGCTTCGGCCGGGGAACTGCGCCAGGCGGCGGCGGACGCCACCGCGAGGCTGCGCGACATCATCGGCATACTGCGGACCGACGGCGAAGCCGCGCCCACGGTGCCGTCCGACGAGTCGGTCGCCGAGCTCGTCGAGCGGGCGCGGTCGTCCGGGATGACAGTGCTTCTTCATGCGCCCGGACCTCTCTCCGGGCTGCCGCGAATGACAGAGCGTGCCCTGCACCGGATCGTGCAGGAGGCACTCACCAACGCTGCCAAGCACGCCCCGGGCGCAGAGGTCGACATCCGCATCTCGATGGACGAGGAGCCGACTCTGACGGTCGTGATCACCAATGCGGCGCGTGCAGAGGGCCGCCGCCTACCGGGGATCGCTTCGGGCGGCACCGGGCTGGTGGGTCTCGACGAGCGGGTGCGGCTCGCCGGCGGGTCACTCGCTCACGGCCCACTCGACGACGGGGGGTTCGAATTGGTTGCGAGGTTGCCGGTGATCGCACGGCTCTCGCCGGCCTTGGAGGCCCCCGAGATATCCGACGCTGCCGGGCCCGCCCCGTCCACTTCGGCGCGCGAACTGAGCAGGGCCCGGCAGCGTGTGCGGCGCGGTCTGGTGCAGGTGATCGTCGCGCCGGTCAGTGTGCTGGCCGTTCTCGGGGTGTTGATGTTCGTCTTCCAGTTCTATGTCCAGTCCCACTCGGTCCTGGATCGCAGCCAGTTCGATCTGATCAAGGTCGGTGACTCCCGGGCGGACGTCGAGACGCGCCTGCCCAGCCACACGCTGGACGGCGCGCCCGACGGCCTGCGTCCCGAGCCGGCCGGGGTGGACGACTGTGTCTACTACCGGACCAAGAAGTACGACGCGACGCCGGTCTACCGACTGTGCTTCAAGGAGGGACGACTGGTGGACAAGTCGATCGGAGTCGACGTCCCGGACGAGAACCGCCGCCGGGACGACCAGTAGACCGGACGGGTCAGTTGGGGTTGTTCGCGTGGGTCAGGGTCTCCCAGGCGACGAACAGATTGTTGGATCCGGCGGGCCTCTGCTGTTCGGTGAGGGTCTGGGTGTTGGTCATGGCGATGCCCATCCGGTTGTGCAGGGCGTTGAAGCCGACCTCGGTGATCGGGCCGAGTTTGTCCGTGAGACTCCCTCCGCAGAGCGATGACGGGACTGCCGCGCCCAGCTGGTACTTGGCATGCAGCCCCAGTGCGTGGCGGAGGCGGTCGGCGATCTCGGGGTAGAGATCCTGTCCCTGGATCCGGCCGGTCTCGGCGATGTGGGAGATGGCGGAGAGTCCGTAGCCGGTGTGGGTGAGGTCGCGACAGGTCTCCTGGGAGAGTCCGTCCATGAAGGTCGACTGGCCCTGCCAGTACGTGATGATCTTGTCGCGGGTGTCGAGGCCGCTGCCGGGTGCGGTCTTCGGCAGGGCTCCGTCCGAGACGAGGTAGATGTACGCGGGAACACGTCCACGGAACTTGGTGACGGCCTTGTCGTAGGCGGTGCGGTCTTCGAGGAAGACCGCGATGCCGATCGCGGCCTCGGTCATGCTCAGTTCCCAGTTCCCGTTGCTGTGGGAGCCGTTGATGACCTTGGGGAGGTACACGTTGCGCAGCATGGTGCCGAAGCGGGCGGAGTTCGGCCAGCTGCCGTACGTGTACTTGATGATCTCGGCCGCCCGCGGCCAGGAGGAGCCGGCCCAACCGGTCTGAAGCGGGGCGTTGCTGTTGGTGTGGTCCTGGATGACGGCCGACCAGGCGTCCATGATCTCGATGGACTTCTGGGCGTAGCGACTGTCCTGGGTGATGTACCAGGCGAGCGCCAGGGTGTAGGCGGCTATCGCATCTTCGCGTTCGTCGGTGCAGCCGTAGTTGGGGTTGGAGTACGAGCCGCACTCCACGATGGCGCGTGGCTTGGCGGTGCGCGTGAGCGAGGCGTACTTGCTGGCCAGCATCTGGTCGTACGCGCTCTTCCAGGGCTGTGCGCCGGCCTGGACCTTGGCACGTACGAAGTCGAGTTGGGGGCGGCTGACCAGGACGCCGGGGTGGGTGAAGGAGGCGGGGGCGGCGGCTTTGGCGGCCTTCACCTCGCGGGCGTTCGCGGCGGGTGCGGATCTCTCTGCCGATGCCGGGGCCGTGAAGACCGCGGTGAGAAGTGCGGCCAGGGCGGTGGCGAGGCCGAGGCCGCGCCCGATGGATCCGGTACGCATGTGGGGTGCCTTCCGGTGCGGGGGGTGGTCCAGCAACTCCGTTCAAGACCAGTCCAGTTCACAGACATGAACTTTGAGTCGAGCTGTGAACTCCGTAATGAGTGAGGAACCTAAATGCATATCATGAACACGTCAAGGTCTTGCGTTCAGAAGACGAAGGGGCCCGGCACCTCACAGGTGCCGGGCCCCGGGGAGGACGGGTGGTCAGCGCATCAGCAGGCCCGCACCGTCACCCGTCGCCTCCGTCGGCAGTGCGACCAGGCCGAGTTCCGCGCTGGTTGCCAGCAGCGGGTGAGCGGGAAGCACTCGCACCGTGTAGCCGTAGGGGCCCGTGCGATCGAGGGCGAGCGGGCCTTCGTACAGCCAGCGGCCCTCCAGGTCCTGGCCTCCGCCCGACTTCAGCGGGAAGAACTGCGCGTCCGAGATCGAGTCGGCGGCGTCGACCCGCCCGGCCACCGCCTGCACCTCCACGTCGTCCGGCTCCAGTGCTCCGAGAGCAATCCGGACACGCAGCCCCAGCATCGCCCCCAGCTCGGCCGAACCGCCGACCGTGCTGGGCGCCACGGCCTCCACATGGTCGACAGTGACCCGCGGCCAGGCAGCACGGACCCGTGCCTTCCAGTCCGCGAGCTCCCGCGCCGTGGCGGCGTCCAAGGAGCGGTGGGCGAGCGCGGCGGGGGCGTACAGCCGCTCGACGTACTCGCGCACCATGCGTCCGGCGAGGACCTTGGGGCCGAGCGTGCTCACGGTGCGGCGGACCATCTCGACCCAGCGCCCGGGAAGCCCGTCGTCGCCCCGGTCGTAGAAGCGCGGTGCCACCCGCTCCTCGATCAGCTCGTAGAGGGCGTTCGCCTCCAGCTCGTCACGCCGGTCCTCGTCCATCGCGGACCCGTCGGCGGTCGGAATCGCCCAGCCGAAGTCGGGTTCGAACCACTCGTCCCACCAGCCGTCGAGCACGGACAGGTTGAGACAGCCGTTGAGCGCGGCCTTCATCCCGCTCGTGCCACAGGCCTCCAGGGGCCGCAGCGGGTTGTTGAGCCAGACGTCGCAGCCGGGGTAGAGCTTCTGCGCCATGGCCATCCCGTAGTCGGGCAGGAAGACGATGCGGTGGCGGACCCTGGGGTCGTCGGAGAACCGGACCAGTTCCTGGACCAGCCGTTTCCCGCTGTCGTCAGCGGGGTGTGCCTTGCCTGCGACAACGATCTGAATCGGCCGCGTCGGGTGGAGGAGCAGCTGCATCAGCCGGTCGCGGTCACGAAGCATCAGGGTCAGCCGCTTGTACGAGGGCACGCGGCGCGCGAAGCCGATCGTCAGCACGTCCGGGTCCAGCACGCCGTCGATCCAGCCGAGTTCGGCCGGCTCCGCACCACGCGTGCGCCAGGAGGCGGCAAGCCTCGTGCGCACCTCGGTCACCAGTTGTTCGCGCAGCGTCCGCCGCAGGTCCCAGATTTCACGGTCCGGGATTCCGGCCGCGGCATCCCAGCGTCCCGGGGTGCCGCCGTACCGGGCTCGCAACCCGAAGATCTCGGGGGCGACCCAGGTGGGCGCATGAACGCCATTGGTCACCGAGGTGATCGGCACCTCTGCGGCGTCGAAGCCCGGCCACAGCCCGGCGAACATCTTCCGGCTGACCGCACCGTGCAGGGTGGAGACGCCATTGGCCCGCTGGGCAAGCCGCAGGCCCATGACCGCCATGTTGAAGAGGGTGGGCTCGCCACCGGGGTACGTCTCCATACCGAGCTGCAGGATCCGCTCGACCCCGACACCCGGCAGTTCACCGTCGTCGCCGAAGTGACGGGCGATGAGCTCCCGGTCGAAGCGATCGATTCCGGCAGGCACCGGGGTGTGGGTGGTGAACACCGTGCCGGCCCGCACCGCCTCGACCGAGGAGTCGAAATCCAGCCCGGTTCCGGAGAGTTCACGGATGCGTTCAAGACCGAGGAAACCTGCGTGCCCCTCGTTGGTGTGGAAGACCTCCGGGGCCGCGTGCCCGGTGAGCCGGCAGTAGGTCCGCACGGCTCGTACGCCTCCGATGCCGAGCAGCATCTCCTGCAGCAGTCGGTGTTCGCTGCCACCGCCGTACAGCCGGTCCGTGACGTCGCGTTCGCCCGGCGCGTTCTCCTCCACGTCGGAGTCGAGCAGGAGCAGAGGAACGCGGCCGACCTGGGCCTGCCAGATGCAGGCGTGGAGCGAGCGACCACCCGGAAGGGCCAGTACCACGCGGCTCGGTGTTCCGTCGGCCTCGCGCACCAGGGTGAGCGGCAGTTCATTCGGGTCGAGGAGGGGATAGTGCTCCTGCTGCCAGCCGTCGCGCGACAGGCTCTGCCGGAAGTAGCCGTGCCGGTAGAGCAGGCCGACCCCGACGAGGGGCACGCCCAGATCGCTGGCGGCCTTCAGATGGTCTCCGGCAAGGATGCCGAGTCCGCCGGAGTACTGCGGAAGGGCTGCGGTCACACCGAATTCGGGCGAGAAATACGCCACGGCGGCGGGCAGTTCCGCACCCTGCGCCAGCTGCTCCTGGTACCACCGCGGACCGTCGAGGTACTCCTGGAGCGCGGCGGACACCTCGGCCAGCCGGTGCAGAAACTGCTGGTCCTGGGCCAGCTCGGCAAGGCGCCCGGCGGAGACGGCTCCGAGCAGGCGCACGGGGTCGGAGTCCGCCGCCCGTCTGCTCCCCGGGTCGACGGCCTGGAAGAGCTCACGTGTCTCGGTGTGCCAGGACCAGCGCAGGTTGCGGGCGAGGCCGCTGAGCGGTTGAAGGGGATCGGGGAGGACAGGACGCACGGTGAATCGACGAATGGCCTTCACGTATTCCACCTTTACAGGGGACGTACGAATCCGAGGGGACGCACAACGGTGTGCGTCACTCCGTCACCCTCGACGGTAGCGGTGTGCCGTACTCCGCAACCACGGCGCGCGACCGGCTCACATCGAACGGACCCCGGCGAGCCGCCCGCCCCGGATCCGCCCCGGCCGCGTCGCCTCCGCAGTCCGGCGTCGGATCAGCGGCCCTCTGCGTCTCGTCCGCCCCACCGCCCCCTTCCGCAGATCGGTGCTCATCCGCCACGGGCGTTATGGCCGATTCCACCCCCTCGTACGGCCTTGTGGCCCTTCACGGCACAGGGAAGGCTGCCCAGTGGCGTGTACGGGGGTCGGGTCGAGGCGGACCGACCGCTTTCGACGCGACTCCGTGCGGCGCGCACCACGTCGAGGAGGAGGTTTCGGTTCATGGGACTGACACGGCGACGCCCACGACCGGCACCGGCGATGCGGACAGGCGTGTTCGAGGCCACCGACGCTGCCTCGGCGCAGGTTGAGGGCGGTCTTCCACGAGCCTCCGCACACGGGGCGGAGCCCGGCGTATTCAGACCTTCACCGCTACGCCCGAGTAGTTAACAAACCACCGGATTGGCCCCCCGACAACCGTGGGAAGGCTTCTGCGGTACACAGCCCGAATACAGCCCTAATGCGGATCAACTGCGATCCGGCAGCGGTTCGTATGCAGTCCGTACGCGTCCGGTGCGATGCGGTACTCACCCGCGCACCACACCCGCGCCCCGGCCATTCGAGTGCCATTCGAGTGAATGCGGACAGGAGCGACCATGCTCACACCCCATCAGCCGTCAACGGAACAGCTAGAAAGGACGGACCCTCACAGTCGCGGCGTACGCACACCTCTCTCCACGCCCGCACCGCGTTCCGTGCAGCCCGAGCTCCAGTCCCCAGGTGATTCCATGATCGGTCGCATTCCCGTCCTCGACGTCCGTCCTCTCGTCGATTGCGGCAGGAGGCCCGCCAAGGCCGTTGCCGGTGAGACCTTCCAGGTCACGGCCACCGTCTTCCGTGAGGGACACGAGGCGGTCGCCGCCAATGCCGTTCTGCGGGATCCGAGCGGCCGCCCGGGCCCGTGGACACCGATGCATGAACTCGCTCCCGGCACCGACCGCTGGGGCGCCGATGTCACGCCGGACTCCGAGGGGCACTGGACGTACACGGTCGAGGCCTGGAGCGATCCGGTGACCACCTGGCGCCGGCACGCACAGATCAAGATCCCGGCGGGGATCGACACCGCGCTCGTCCTGGCGGAGGGCGCCCAGCTCTACGAGCGGGCTGCCGGGGGCGTACCGAAACGGGACGGGCGTGAGGCGGTGCTGGCCGCGGCCGATGCGCTGCGCGACGAGTCACGTCCGGCCGCCGCGCGGCTCGCCGCCGCGCTCGCCCCCGAGGCCACCGCCGCGCTCGCCCGCCATCCTCTGCGCGAACTGGTGACCGCGTCCCGCCCGCTCCCCCTCGTCGTCGAGCGCCGACGGGCCCTGTTCGGTTCCTGGTACGAATTCTTCCCGCGGTCGGAGGGCGCCAGGTTCGAGTTGGCCGAGCCGACAAAGGCGGCAAAGGCCACGAGAAGGGGAAGTACGGCGAAGGCGGTGGACCATCCGCAGGGGCAGGGGCACCGGGGAAGGGTTGTCAGCGGCACCTTCCGTACTGCCGCCGAGCGGCTTCCCGCGGTTGCTGCCATGGGGTTCGACGTCGTCTATCTGCCGCCCGTCCACCCCATCGGGACCACCCATCGCAAGGGCCCGAACAACTCGTTGTCCCCGGGCGCCAACGACGTGGGGGTGCCGTGGGCGATCGGTTCGGCCGAGGGCGGTCACGATGCCGTCCACCCCGATCTCGGCACGCTCGACGACTTCGATCACTTCGTCGAGACCGCCCGCACCCTCCGTATGGAGATCGCTCTGGACTTCGCGCTCCAGTGCTCTCCCGACCATCCATGGGTGGAGAAACATCCCGAGTGGTTCCACCACCGCCCGGACGGCACGATCGCGTACGCGGAGAACCCGCCCAAGAAGTACCAGGACATCTATCCGATCGCCTTCGACAAGGATCTGCCGGGGCTGGTCGCGGAGACCCTCCGCATCCTGCGGTTCTGGATGGACCACGGCGTACGGATCTTCCGCGTCGACAATCCGCACACCAAGCCGGTGATCTTCTGGGAGAAGGTCATCGCCGACATCAACCGCACCGACCCCGATGTGATTTTCCTGGCCGAGGCGTTCACCCGCCCCGCGATGATGCATGCGCTCGCCACGGTCGGTTTCCAGCAGTCGTACACGTACTTCACCTGGCGCAATACCAGGCAGGAGCTCACGGAGTACGTCACCGAGCTGGCCGGTGAAGCGGCCTCCTGCATGCGGCCCAACTTCTTCGTGAACACCCCGGACATCCTGCCGGGCTATCTCCAGGACGGCGGACGCCCGGCCTTCGAGGCGCGGGCCGTGCTCGCCGCCACACTCTCGCCGTCCTGGGGCATGTACGCGGGATACGAGCTGTGCGAGAACACCCCGGTGCGGGCCGGCAGCGAGGAGTACCTGAACTCGGAGAAGTACGAAATCCGGCCCAGGGACTGGGAGTCGGCGGAGCGCGAGGGCCGCTCCCTCGCTCCGCTCATCACCTCGCTCAACCGGATCAGGCGCCGTCATCCCGCCCTGCAGCAGCTGCGCGACGTGCACTTCCACGCCGCCGACAACGACGCCCTGATCGTTTACAGCAAGCGCTCGGGTTCGAACATCGTTCTGGTGGTCGTCAACCTCGACCCTCACCACACCCAGGAGGCCACGGTCTCGTTGGACATGCCGCAACTCGGCCTCGACTGGCACGAGACCGTGCCGGTGCGCGACGAGCTCACCGGCCACACCTATCACTGGGGCAGGAACTTCTATGTGCGCCTAGAGCCGGGCGTCACGCCCGCGCACGTCGTCGTCCTGCGACCGTCCCCGCCGACCGGAGGGTCACCCACACCATGATTGTCAATGAGCCCGTCCACGACACGTTCGAGGACACCCCTGCCAAGGACCGGGATCCCGACTGGTTCAAGCGCGCCGTCTTCTACGAGGTCCTCGTCCGGTCCTTCCAGGACTCCAACGGCGACGGCATCGGCGATCTCAAGGGCCTCACCGCCAAGTTGGACTACCTGCAGTGGCTGGGCGTCGACTGTCTCTGGCTGCCGCCGTTCTTCAAGTCGCCCCTGCGCGACGGCGGATACGACGTCTCCGACTACACCGCCGTGCTTCCGGAGTTCGGCGATCTCGCCGACTTCGTGGAGTTCGTCGATGCCGCGCACCATCGCGGGATGCGCGTGATCATCGACTTCGTCATGAACCACACGAGCGATCAGCACGACTGGTTCCAGCAGTCACGCAGCGATCCCGACGGGCCGTACGGCGACTACTACGTCTGGGCCGACGACGACAAGCAGTTCCCTGACGCGCGGATCATCTTCGTCGACACGGAGACGTCCAACTGGACCTTCGACCCGGTGCGCAAGCAGTACTACTGGCACCGGTTCTTCTCCCACCAGCCGGATCTCAACTACGAGAACCCGGCGGTGCAGGAGGAGATCATCTCCGCCCTCCGGTTCTGGCTGGATCTCGGTATCGACGGCTTCCGCGTCGACGCCGTGCCGTACCTGTACCAGCGGGAGGGCACCAACTGCGAGAACCTGCCGGAGACCCACCAGTTCCTCAAGCGGGTGCGCAAGGAGATCGACGCACACTACCCGGACACCGTGCTGCTCGCCGAGGCCAATCAGTGGCCGGAAGACGTCGTCGACTACTTCGGCGACTTCCCGGCCGGCGGCGACGAGTGCCACATGGCGTTCCATTTCCCGGTGATGCCGCGCATCTTCATGGCCGTGCGCCGCGAGAGCCGCTATCCGGTCTCGGAAATCCTGGCGAAGACCCCCGCGATTCCGTCCGGTTGCCAGTGGGGCATCTTCCTGCGCAACCACGACGAGCTCACGCTCGAGATGGTCACGGACGAAGAGCGCGACTACATGTACGCGGAGTACGCCAAGGACCCGCGGATGCGGGCCAACATCGGCATCCGGCGGCGTCTCGCATCCCTCCTGGACAACGACCGCAACCAGATCGAGCTGTTCACGGCTCTGCTCCTGTCGCTGCCGGGCTCCCCGATTCTGTACTACGGGGACGAGATCGGGATGGGCGACAACATCTGGCTGGGCGACCGGGATGCCGTACGCACCCCGATGCAGTGGACGCCCGACCGGAACGCGGGATTCTCCTCCAGCGATCCGGGCCGGCTCTACCTCCCCACGATCATGGACCCGGTCTACGGCTACCAGGTGACCAACGTCGAGGCGGCGATGGCCTCGCCGTCGTCGCTGCTGCACTGGACGCGGCGGATGATCGAGATCCGTAAGCAGAATCGGGCCTTCGGTCTCGGCTCGTACAACGAACTGCCGTCCTCGAACCCCGCGGTGCTCGCCTTCACCCGTGAGTACAAGGACGATCTCGTGCTGTGCGTGCACAACTTCTCGCGGTTCGCACAACCGACGGAGCTCGATCTGCGCACGTTCAACGGGCGTCATCCGGTGGAGCTGATCGGCGGGGTGCGCTTCCCCGCCATCGGCCAGTGGCCCTACCTGCTGACTCTCGCCGGGCACGGGTTCTACTGGTTCAGGTTGCGCAAGGACGTGCCGTCGATCTGATGCGGCGCCACTTCCGCACATACCCAGCGGGGCGGTTTCCGCCGCCCCGCACGGGGCAATCTCCCCCACATCGAGCTCTTCAGGGCTTCTCTCCCCGAATTCACCGAAGTGCTTCGGAGTTCGGCGGAGTTCGCCGGAGTCCTTCGGAGTCCGGCGGGAGCCTCAGGGGGCTTCCGGGGTTCTTGGAGCCCTGCATGTCGAGTCCGTACGGACCATCCTGACCCGACACGTCCCGCACAGCCGGACAGCTATTGCCGCAATCCGGGACACTCTTCGCATCCTGTGGTGTGCCCGGGGAAAGGACGCGATGCCATGTCGAAGGCTGCATCCACTCGGGTCGCCCTCGCCAACAGCACAGCACTACTCCCGTCACTCGCCCCACTGCTGCATGAGTGGCTGCCCCGGCAGCGGTGGTTCGCAGGCAAGGGTCAGCCGGTCACGGCCTTCTCCCTTGCCTCGGCGACCGAAATACTGCCGGTTGATCCCGAATCCGCAGGGAGCAGCGCCGGCAACGGACCCGGGCTGCTCCATCTGCTGGTCCGGGTCCATCAGCCGTCCATGCCGGCCTCGCCCGATGACTGCTACCAGATGCTGCTCGGAGTCCGGGCCACACTGCCACCATGGCTCGCCCCCGCCCTCATCGGTCATGTGAAGGGGGGTCCACTGGCCGGTCTGGCGGTCTACGAGGGGCTGCACGATCCGCGGCTCGCCGAACTTCTGCTGGAACGGTTGCGCACCCCCGGCACCCTCGGCCCCCTCCGTTTCGACCGGGGCGCCGCCCCCATCCCCGCCGGGCTCACCCCGCGCGTGCTCGACACGGAGCAGTCCAACTCCTCGCTCGTCTACGGCGACGCCTACATCCTGAAGATCTTCCGCAGGGTCTTCCCGGGGATCAATCCCGATCTGGAACTGCCGCGCGCCCTCTCCCGGGAGGGCTGCGGTCGGGTTCCGGAACCCGTCGCCTGGTTCGAGGCGACAGCATCGGAGCCGCTCACCCTCGGCGTTCTCCAACCTTTCCTGCGGGGCGCGGAGGACGGCTGGCAGCTTGCGCTACGGGCACTGGCCACGGGCCATGACTTCACCCGTGAGGCCCGCGCACTCGGACGCGCCACCGCCGAGGTGCACACGGCGCTCGCCACCGCGCTGCCGACGCCCGTGCTGCGCCGCTCCCAGACCGAGGATCTCGCCGCCGGGATGATGGAACGGCTGGAGGCGGCCGCCCACGCGGTGCCGGCGCTGGTGCCGTATGTTCCCGGGCTGCGTACGGCGTTCGACGCCGTTGCCGCACTGGGCCACAGGGGCCGCAGCTGGGCCGCACAGCGCGTGCACGGCGATCTGCATCTCGGCCAGACCCTGCGCGCGGCCGACGGCTTCTGGTCGCTGATCGACTTCGAGGGCGAGCCGGCGCGGCCCCTTCTGGAACGCCGCCGTCCGCAGCCTCCGGTGCGCGACATCGCGGGCATGCTCCGTTCCTTCGACTACGCGGCCCGCTCCCATCGGCCCTGGAACGCCGAGTGGGCGGCCCACTGCCGGACTGCCTACTGCGACGGGTACGCGGAGGCCGCCGGCGTCGATCCGCGCAGCGAACCGGAGTTGTTGCGGGCCCACGAGACGGACAAGGCGGTGTACGAGGTGGTGTACGAGGCCCGGCACCGGCCCGACTGGCTACCGGTGCCGATGGCCGCCATCCAACGTCTGGCCGCCGCCGTCGACTGATGCGCCGCACACCGCCCGGTTTCGGCCACGGCTGCGTTCCCCCGCCCGTCACGCCCCGCCCCGCCCCGCCCCGATTCACCCACACCCCCGAGGAGGCAGTCCCTGTGACCGCCCGCAAGCCGTCCCGCACCGCGCCCGATCCCACCGTGGCCGCGTCGCTCCCGCCGACGCCCGTCGAGCCCGCGCCCCCGGGGCCCGCCGCGACACCCGCAACCGACGTGACTCCGGCGACGCCGGAAGCGGCTCCGGCCCCCGCGGCACCGTCAGCACCTGCGAGTCCCTCGGCCCCGACGCCTTCCCCCGCCAAGCGGAAGAAGGGGGCGGAGAAGCGGGCCGCTGCCGCACCGTCCCGTGCCCGGCGCACGGGCGGCGGTGGCCGCGGGGTCCGGACGGTGCGTGCCCTCGACGACGGCGACCGCGGGCGGCTGCTCGCCGGTGAGCACCACGCACCGCACGATCTGCTCGGCGCGCACATGGTCCGCGGCGGTGTGGTGCTCCGGGTGCTGCGTCCGTACGCGCGTTCCGTGACCGTGCTCGCCAAGGGCCTGCGGGCGGAGCTTCACGACGACGGTGACGGGCTGTTCTCCGGGCTGCTGCCGATGCCCACCGTCCCCGAGTACCAGCTCCTGGTCGGCTACGAGGACAACGAGATCGAGGTGCAGGATCCGTACCGATTCCTGCCGGCGCTCGGCGATCTCGATCTGCATCTGATCGGCGAGGGGCGGCACGAGGAACTGTGGACGGCCCTCGGTGCGCAGCCCATGGAGCACCAGGGTGTCACCGGTACCCGGTTCACCGTCTGGGCGCCCAATGCCCGCGGGGTCCGGGTCGTCGGGGACTTCAACTACTGGGACGGCACGGGCTTCCCGATGCGCTCCCTCGGTTCGACCGGGGTCTGGGAGTTGTTCCTTCCCACGATCGGGGAGGGCACGCTCTACAAGTTCGACATCTGCCGTCCGGACGGCTCCCACACGGTGCGCGCCGACCCGATGGCCCGGCATGCCGAGGTCCCGCCCGCCACCGCCTCGATCGTGACGGCCTCGCACCATGAGTGGCGGGATCAGGAGTGGATGGCGCACCGCGGGGACGTACCCGTGCACGAGGCACCGTTCTCGGTCTACGAGGTGCATCTGCCGTCCTGGCGACCCGGCCTCACGTACCGCAGGCTCGCCGATCAACTCCCCGCCTACGTACGTGATCTGGGTTTCACGCATGTGGAGCTGATGCCGGTCTCCGAGCATCCGTTCGGCGGCTCCTGGGGCTATCAGGTCACCGGTTTCTTCGCCCCGACCTCACGGATGGGCTCACCGGACGACTTCCGGTACCTCATCGACGCACTGCACCGGGCCGGCATCGGCGTCATCGTCGACTGGGTTCCCGCGCACTTCCCGCGTGACGACTGGGCACTTGCCGAGTTCGACGGCCGTCCGCTGTACGAGCACTCGGACCCGGCCCGGGCCGCGCACCCCGACTGGGGCACGCTCGAATTCGACTTCGGCCGTACCGAGGTCCGCAACTTCCTGGTCGCCAACGCCACGTACTGGTGCGAGGAGTTCCACATCGACGGGCTGCGAGTCGATGCCGTCGCCTCGATGCTCTACCTGGACTACTCGCGCGAGAACGGGGATTGGGCTCCGAACGAGCACGGCGGCCGGGAGAACCTGGATGCCGTCGCCTTCCTCCAGGAGATGAACGCCACGGTCTACCGGCGCAATCCGGGTGTCGTCACCATCGCCGAGGAGTCCACGGCCTGGGACGGCGTCACGCGCGCCACGCATCATGTCGGCCCCGGCGGTTTCGGCGGTCTCGGCTTCGGGCTGAAGTGGAACATGGGCTGGATGCACGACTCCCTGGAGTACGTGTCGAAGGAGCCGGTGCACCGCAAGTACCACCACAACGAGATGACGTTCTCGATGGTGTACGCGTACAGCGAGAACTACGTGCTGCCGATCTCGCACGACGAGGTCGTGCACGGCAAGCAGTCGCTGGTCAGCAAGATGCCCGGCGACTGGTGGCAGCAGCGCGCCAATCACCGGGCCTACCTCGGTTTCATGTGGGCCCACCCCGGCAAGCAACTCCTCTTCATGGGACAGGAGTTCGCCCAGGGCGCGGAATGGTCCGAGGGACACGGCCCCGACTGGTGGCTGCTCGACCCGTCGTACGCGGCGGAGAGCGACCACCGGGGCGTACGCACCCTGGTCGGCGATCTGAACACGGTGTACAGCAGGACTCCCGCGCTCTGGCAGCGTGACACGTCGCCGGAGGGCTTCGCGTGGGTGGTCGGCGATGCGGCCGACGACAACGTGTTCGCCTTCCTGCGTTACGACGCGCACGGAGCACCGCTCCTCGGCGTCTGCAACTTCTCCCCGGTGGTGCGCCACGACTACCGGATCGGGGTCCCGGACGTGCTCGGCGACCCGGTGGCGTGGGCAGAGGTCATCAACACGGACAGGGCCCGGTACGGCGGCAGCGACGTGCACAGCACCGGGCCGCTGAAGCCCGAATCGGTGGGCGCGCACTCCAGGCCGAGCAGCATTCTTCTGACCCTGCCGCCGCTTGCGACGGTCTGGCTGCAGCCGGCGTGAGGCCGGCGGCGGGTTCGCGGGGCCGATGTCCCGCGAACCCGGCGCCGTCGCCGACGGGGACGGGGACGGGGACGGGCGCAGGCGTGGATGTACTCGCAGAAGGGGTCGTGCGCATCGTGCTCATCGCCGTGACCCGGGCCCGCAAGAACCGACTTTCACGTCGGACACGCACCGGGCCGTGAGCAGGGGGCGCTCGGAGAAAATGGGAGAAAGCTCAGAACAAGCTCTGAAATCGGGCTTGTTCGGGTTGGGCGGGCGTCAGGCGGAGATACCCCTCGCATACGCACATTCGTCCGGAGCGCGTCCGGATCGGGGGCTGCCATGTGGACCGCACTCACGCTCATCGACTCCCTGGCGGCGCTGGTCGGCGCCGCCTCCTGCCTGGCTCTGTCCGGGCGGCGGTTGCTGCCGTGGCGGCGCCGGGAGAGCGCTTCCGAGCTGAGTCCCTACGATGCGGCCTTCCTGGCGGGCGGGCCCGAGCGGGTGGTGGAGGCGGCGCTCCATACCCTGTGGGGCAGCGACAACAACGTCGTGATCGGGTCGGGTGGGCGGCTGCGTCTGCCCGAGCCCTGGACGGAACCCGAGAATCCGGTGGAGCGGGCCGTGGTCGAAAAATGGCGGACCGCGGGCTCCACGACGCCGACGCTGCTGCGGGTACGGGCGGTACGGGCCGGGGCCGTACGCGAGATCGGCGACCGCCTCGTCTCGTACGGTCTTCTCATGACCCCGCCCCGCGCAAGGGCCCGGCTGTTCGCCGCGCGGGTCCTGGTCGCCGTGGTGTGCGGCACGGCGGTCCTGGCCGCCTTCGCCGCCCCTCACGGGCTGCGGCAGACGGCTCCTTTTCTCGTGGTGGGCTTCTCCTGTCTGGCCGTGCGCGTGCTGTGTCCCGCGCGCGGCCCACTGACTCCGATGGGACGCCGTCGCCTCACAACGCTCCGCACGAGCGAGCCATGGGCCGCGGCCGCGCTCGGGGCCGTGGTGTTCGACGGGCGGGGAGGACTGCCGGGCGAGCGCCGACGCTCTCAGCGATGGAACAGGGGCGGGGGGCGTCTGCCGTCGGTGGGACGGATGCTGATCAAGTACGGGAAGGCACTTGATTCGGACTCCGCCGACGAGAACCCGGACAACTACGTGAGCGGGAGCGGCCACGGCTCCCACGGGTACGGCGGCTCCCACGACTCCTACGGCTCGCACGGCTCCTCGTACGACGGAGGGGGTCACCACCACAGCTGCGGCAGCAGCAGCTGCGGTGGCGGGAACTACTGAGCGTTGCGGCTCACACCGTCCCGAACACGTCCTCCAGCTCCTGGAGGAGCCTGCGCTTGGGTCGGGCACCCACCATCGACTTCACCGGCTCGCCGGACCGGAACACCATCAGGGTCGGCATCGACAGCACCCCGTACCGGCTCGTGATCCCGGGGTTGTGGTCGACATCGAGCTGGACGACCTTGATGCGGTCCGCCTCCTCGGCGGCGACGGCGCTGAGCACGGGGGCGAGCTGGCGGCACGGCCCGCACCAGTCGGCGGTGAACTCGACCAGGACGGGAAGCTCGGCCTCCAGTACCTCCCCGTCGAAGGTGGTGTCGGTGACCTCGGCCACGCCCTCTGCATGAATCATCTGTCATCCTCCCAGTTCACAACGTGGTTCCGGACCGCCGGGGAGCTCGGCCTCGGCCTCCAGCTCGGCCCTCGCGAGTTCGGCGCCCACCTGGGCGCGGACCGACTGGAGCTGCTCGATGAGCGAGTCGAGCTCGCCGAGCTTGCGCCGGTAGACGGCGAGCGAGGCGGGGCAGGCGTCACCGGCCGGATGGCCCGCACGCAGACAGTCGACGAACGGTCGGGTCTCCTCCAGTTCGAACCCGAAGTCCTGCAGGGTCCGGATCTGTTGCAGCAGGCGCAGATCGTCCTCGTCGTAGGTGCGGTACCCGTTCACGGCCCGCCGCGCAGGCAGCAGCCCGCGTGACTCGTAGTAGCGCAGGGTCCGCGTCGTCGTCCCGGCCCGCTCGGCCAGCTCCCCGATTCGCATGTGTCGACGGTAATCCTTGACGCGGACGTCAAGGCAAGCCCGGAACTCCCTGTCTCCGCTGCGCAGGTGACGGATGGGGCCCGCCCACTCGTTCGTCCCGCTTGCCGCCGGCTGCGCGGTGCCGTCGACAACGCGGGAGCAGAAAAGGGGCGGGGCCGGTACGGACGTTCCCGTACCGGCCCCGCATCGCGCGCGTGACTCGTGCCTCTCCCGGCACTAGACCTTCGCCGTCACGTCCGCCTTCCCGCCGTCCCTGGGCCCGGGAACCTCCGTCGCGCCGTGCGGATCGTCCTGGGTGAGCGTCTTCTCGTCGAACGGGATGGCGCCGGCCAGCACCTGGCCGACCCGTTCCCTGTCGATCTCCTTGGTCCAGGTGCCGATGAGCACCGTGGCGACGGCGTTGCCCGCGAAGTTGGTGAGGGCACGGGCCTCGCTCATGAAGCGGTCGATGCCGATGATCAGGCCGACGCCGTCGACCAGCGCGGGCTTGTGCGACTGGAGCCCGCTCGCCAGCACCGCGATGCCGGAACCGGACACACCGGCCGCGCCCTTGGAGGCGATCATCATGAAGAGGAGGAGCGAGATCTGCTGGCCCAGCGCCAGCGGCTGGCCCATCGAGTCGGCGATGAACAGCGACGCCATGGTCAGGTAGATCATCGTGCCGTCGAGGTTGAACGAGTACCCGGTGGGCACGGTGATGCCGACGACCGGGCGGCTGACGCCCAGGTGTTCCATCTTCGCGATGAGGCGCGGCAGCGCCGACTCGGAGGAGGACGTGGAGAGGATCAGCAGGAACTCGCGGCCCAGGTACTTCAGGAGCTGGAAGAGGTTCACCCCGGTCACCAGGCGCAGCAGTGTGCCGAGCACCAGGACCACGAACAGGATGCAGGTGATGTAGAAGCCCAGCATGATCGTGGCGAGGGCCTTGAGCGCGTCCACACCGGTCTCGCCGATGACGGCGGCCATCGCGCCGAACGCGCCCACCGGGGCCGCCCACATGATCATGGACAGGACGCGGAAGACCAGCTTCTGGATGTGCTCGACCCCGCGCAGCACCGGCTCACCGGCCGTGCCCATGGCCTGCAGCGCGAAGCCGACGAGCAGCGCGACCAGCAGGGTCTGGAGCACCGAGCCACCGGTGAAGGCCGACACGAAGGTGGTCGGGATGATGCCGAGCAGGAAGTCGACCGGCCCTTCGGCGGCGTCGCTCGCCGCCGTGTGGCCGACATCCTTCACCGTCTGCGTGAGGTGCATGCCGTCGCCGGGGTGCAGCACATTGCCGACGACCAGGCCGATCGCCAGCGCGACCACCGACATGGCCAGGAAGTAACCGAGCGCAAGGCCGCCCACCTTGCCGATCTTGGCGGCCTTGCGGACGGAGCCGACGCCCAGCACGATGGTGCAGAAGATGATCGGCGAGATCATCATCTTGATGAGGTTCACGAAGCCGGTACCGATCGGCTTGAGCTCGACGGCGAACCCGGGGGCCACGAAGCCCACCAGGATGCCGAGGCCCACAGCCGCGATCACGGCGAGATACAGATAATGCGTACGGTCCCGCCTGGCGGCTGGCACTCCCACGGGGTTCTCCTCGGCTCGTCCCGGTCGGTCCCCCGTCCCTGGGGGTCTCGGCGAATATCCCGCTCCCTGTGACGGCGGTCACCCTTACGTTCATTTCGTTCATATGTTTTCGGCCAGGCACACTGTGACCATGCGTCTCCCCCGGACCCGTCCGCGCAGCCTGGCCGGTCAGCTCTTCGCCATGCAGGTGGTGCTGGTGGCGGCCGTGGTGGCCGGATGCGCCTTCTTCGCGTACGTCTCCGGCCGCGCACAGGCGGAGGAGACCGCGGCCCGGCAGGTCCGGGCCGCGGCTCTGGCGGTGGCCGATTCCCCGTCGGTACGGGAGGCGATCCGCACCCCGGACCCGTCCGCCGTGCTGCAGCCGTACGCGGAGCAGGTCCGCAAGGACACCGGGATCGCCTTCGTCACGATCATGAGCCCGGACCGGATCCGCTGGACGCACCCCGATGCCGATCGGATAGGCGAGACGTTCCTCGGGCACACGGCGCAGGCCTTGCGCGGCGAGACGTTCTCGGAGACGTACACCGGCACGCTCGGCCCGTCGATCCGGGTCGTCACCCCGATCCTGGACGGCGGCAGGATCACCGGTCTGGTCAGCGCGGGCATCACGGTCGAGCGGGTCTCCTCGCAGGTGCGGGCCCAGCTCGGTGCGCTGGGACTGGCGGCGGGCGGGGCGCTCGCGCTCGGCGGCGTCGGTACGTATGTGATCAACGCCCGGCTGCGGCGCCACACGCAGGGCATGAACGCCGCCGAGCTGAGCCGGATGCACGACTACCACCAGGCCACGCTGCACGCGGTGCGCGAGGGGCTGCTGATGCTCGACGGGCAGCGCCGGATCGCGCTGATCAACGACGCGGGCCGGGAGCTGCTCGGGCTGCCCCCGGGTGCGGTCGGGCGCCGGGTCGCCGATCTGGAGCTCCCGCCGCCGCTGACCGGGGCGCTGCTCGCATCCGAGGAGCGGGTCGACGAGCTGCATCTGACGGCGGACCGGGTGATCGTGGTCAACACCCGTCCGGTGGTGGGCGGCGAGCAGCGCGGCACGGTCGTGACCCTGCGCGACCACACGGAACTTCAGGCGCTGTCCGGCGAGTTGGACTCGGAGCGGGGCTTCACCCAGGCGCTGCGCTCGCAGGCGCACGAGGCGGCGAACCGGTTGCACACGGTCGTCTCGCTGATCGAGCTCGGCCGGGCGGAGGAGGCTGTCGGCTTCGCCACGGCGGAGCTGGAGCTGGCCCAGGCCCTCACCGACCGGGTCGTCGGCGCCGTCGCCGAACCGGTGCTGGCGGCCCTGCTGCTGGGCAAGGCGGCGCAGGCGAACGAGCGGGGGGTGGAGCTGGTGCTCGCCGACGACAGCCTGATCGACGACGGGGCACTGCCAGAGACGCTGTCGTCGCGCGATCTGGTGACGATCCTCGGCAATCTGATCGACAACGCGGTGGATGCGGCGTCCGAGGCGGCGACGAGCCCCTCCCCCGCCGGAGGCGTTCCCGGCCGGCGGGGTGGTCCGGCGGGCCGCCCGGTCCGTGCCCGGGTCACCGTGACCGCGCTCGCCGATGACGGCGAGCTGCTGCTGCGGGTCGCCGACACCGGTGCCGGGGTCGATCCCGGTGACGCGGCGCAGGTGTTCCACCGCGGCTGGTCCACGCACGGCGCCGGTCGCGGGCTCGGTCTGGCGCTCGTGCAGCAGGCCGTGCACCGGGGTGGCGGGACGGTCACCCTGAGCGGGGGCCCGGACGGCGGTGCGGAGTTCACCGTACGACTGCCGCTGCCGCCCGCGCCCGTGCCGTCCGAGTCCGCGCACGCCCCCAAGGAGCCCACCCCATGATCCAGGTGCTGGTCGTCGAGGACGATCCCGTGGCCGCCGACGCCCATCAGCTGTATGTGGGCCGGGTCCCCGGCTTCACCGTGGCCGCGGTCGCTCATTCGCGTGCGGAGGCAGTACGGGCACTGGACCGTACCCCCATCGATCTGCTGCTCCTGGATCTGTATCTGCCCGACGGGCACGGTCTGCAGCTGCTGCGCTCTCTGCGCGCCGCCGGGCACGCGGCGGATGTCATCGCCGTGACGTCGGCGCGTGATCTGGCGGTGGTCCGGGAAGGGGTGTCGCTCGGTGTCGTCCAGTACGTGCTGAAGCCGTTCACCTTCGCCACCCTGCGCGACCGCCTCGTCCGCTACGCGGAGTTCCGTGCGGCGGCCGGTGAGGCGAGCGGGCAGGACGAGGTGGACCGGGCGCTCGGCGCGCTGCGGGCGCCGCAGCCGGTCCGGCTGCCCAAGGGGCTGAGCGGCCCGACGCTGGAGGCGGTGACGCGCGCTCTGCGGGCCTCCCCGGACGGGGTGACGGCAGCGGCCGCGGGCGTGGAGCTGGGCATCTCGCGGATCACCGCCCGGCGCTATCTGGAGCATCTGGTGTCGACGGGGCGCGCCGTTCGCAGCCCCCAGTACGGGCAGATCGGACGGCCGGAGCTGCATTACCGGTGGGTGGCCGCGTCGCGGTGAACGACCGCGACCACACTCCTGGGGCCTGATCCGGAAGAAGGCCCCTGGCGGCACAACCAGCGCTTCCTGCACGGGCATTGACCTCGTCGACGGGCCGTCCCACGGTCACGGCCTCGGCCTTCGTGGCCATGAGGAGGTCGTGCCCGTGCGCCCCACCGTCCCACTGATCCTCGCCGACTGGGCGAGGGGGTTCGCCCTGGGCGGCGCGGTCAGGGGACGAGCGGGCACCGGCGGGGGACGCCGCCGACCTGGACGTTCCTACGAGCCGTGCTCTCGGTCGAACACACCGTAGTCAGGCCGTGTCCCGACTCCTACGGTGGGGCCGTGCACCCCACACCGCCCTTCAACGCCCCCGCCGCGCGCCGACTGCGCGAGGCGCTGGGGATGGCGCCCGGCCATGTCGCGTACGGTCTCGGCGCCCAGTACGGACTCCGGATCAGCGCGGACACCGTCACCGCCTGGGAACGCGGTCTCGCGCTGCCCACCGAGTACGAACTCACGGCGCTGGCCGGAGTCCTGTGGTGCGCGCCGGGCGACCTGCTGACGGCCGCCCGCTCCCTGCGGGAGCACCGGGTGGCCCAGGGTCTGGCCGCGGACGAGCTCGCGCGGCTGGTGGGGCTGGAGATGTCCGCCTATCTGCGGATGGAGGAGTCGGGGCACTGGCGCGGCAACGAGCGGCAGTCCGCGGCGCTCAGCGAGGCGCTGGGGCTGTCGGCGGCCGGCTTCGTGACGGCGACGGGGCGTTACGACGAGCTGGCGGAGCTGCTGCGCGGTGCGGTGACGACGCGCTGGCAGGCGTACACCCGGCCGGTCGCGAAGCTGGTGCCGCTGGAGCGGCGGCTGCTGCAGGACGTGCTTGAGCGGCTGCACGGGGACTACCAGGCGCTGATGGTGTCGACGCTGAGCTGGAGCACGGGGGGCGCGGAGCGGGTGGGGTCCGACGGGGAGGCCGGGCGGGCGTTCCTGGACGGGATCGTGGAGCGGTTCTGGGAGACGGCGGGCGTGTAGGGCCTGTCGTTCGGGTCGTGCCGGGCCGCGGGGTCCGGCACGCGCCCCGATCCGGCCTGATCCGAAGGAACGCGGCCCGACGGGGCGGCCTCCGCGCCCTCGAACGCCGGACGGGCCGGACGTCACCGGCCCGCCCGGAACCGGTCAGAACACCGACTCCGCCTCGTACATCCGGTCCATCGGTACCGTCTTCAGCTGCGTGATCGCGTCCGCGAGCGGGACCATCGTGATGTCGTTGCCGCGCAGCGCCGTCATCCGGCCGAAGTCGCCCCGGTGCGCCGCTTCGACCGCGTGCCAGCCGAAGCGGGTGGCGAGCACACGGTCGTACGCGGTCGGCGTACCGCCGCGCTGGACGTGGCCGAGGATGACCGGCCTGGCCTCCTTGCCGAGCCTGGTCTCCAGCTCGACCGCGAGCCGGTTGCCGATGCCCTGGAAGCGCTCGTGGCCGTACTGGTCGATCTCGCCCTTGGCGTACGGCATCGAGCCCTCGGCCGGGTGCGCGCCCTCGGCCACGCAGATGACCGCGAACTTCTTGCCGCGTGCGAAGCGCTCCTCGACCATCTTGACCAGGTCCGCGACCTCGAAAGGCCGCTCGGGCAGACAGATGCCGTGCGCACCGCCCGCCATGCCGGACTCCAGCGCGATCCAGCCCGCGTGCCGGCCCATCACCTCGACGACCATGACCCGCTGGTGCGACTCGGCCGTGGTCTTGAGACGGTCTATGGCTTCGGTGGCGACGCCCACCGCCGTGTCGAAGCCGAAGGTGCGGTCGGTGGACGAGATGTCGTTGTCGATGGTCTTCGGGACGCCGACGACGGGCATTCCGGCGTCCGACAGCATCCGGGCCGCGGTGAGGGTGCCCTCGCCGCCGATCGGGATCAGCGCGTCGATGCCGTAACGGCGGCTCAGCTCGTCACAGTTCTCGGCCGCTTCGCGGAGCCGGTCGCGCTCCAGCCGGGCCGAGCCGAGGATGGTGCCGCCGCGGGCGAGGATGCCGCTGACCGCGTTGAGGTCGAGGGGACGGAAGTGACCGTCGAGGAGTCCCTTGAACCCGTCCTCGAAGCCGATGACTTCATCACCATGACCCACCACGGCGCGGTGCACGACCGACCGGATCACTGCGTTCAGGCCCGGACAGTCGCCGCCTGCGGTGAGAACTCCGATGCGCATCGTGCTGTATCTCCTGCTCGCTAGTGCCGTGCATTTCGGGGGCGACTACAGAATCCCCCGTACCGTGAGCCACAACGATTGTCCCACGTCAGGTCTGGACCTCGCGCTACCGACTCCTGCACCGGCACCGCACCGGACGGAGTGCCGGGCGCGGCGGGGTTCTTCCCGCACCCGATCAGGGCCTTTCGCCCGGCGGGCGGCTGATCCGCCCCCGCAGGTATCGTCAACAGGGCGATATCGCTCCAACCGGACAGAACGACGGGAGAGCACGCGTGACGCGCAGCGTGTACGTGACAGGAATCGACCGGGGAGACGGCCGTCAGGTCGTCGATCTGGGAGTCATGGAACTCCTGACGCGTCAGGTGGACCGGGTCGGGGTGTTCCGGCCACTGGTCCATGACGGCCCCGACCGGCTGTTCGAGCTGCTGCGGGCCCGCTACCGGCTCCCCCAGGACCCGTCGACGGTCTACGGCCTGGACTACGCGGAGGCGTCCGCGCTGCAGGCGGAGAAGGGTACCGACGAACTGGTATCGCGGCTCGTCGACCGCTTCCATCAGGTGGCCCGCTCGTACGAGGTGGTGCTGGTCCTCGGCACGGACTTCGCGGCCACCCAGCTCCCCGACGAGCTGGCGCTCAATGCCCGGCTGGCCAACGAGTTCGGCGCCTCGGTGATCGCCGTGGTCGGCGGGAAGGGGCAGGACGCGGAGTCCGTGCGGGCCGAGACGAGCAACGCCTACCGGGCGTACGCCGGGCTGGGCTGCGACGTCCTCGCGATGGTGGTGAACCGGGTGGCGGCGGAGGACCGCGAGGTCATCGCCGAGCGGCTGGCGGCGCGGCTGCCCGTCCCCTGTTCGGTGCTGCCGGACGACGCGGCGCTCTCCGCGCCGACGGTCGCCCAGATCACCGCGGCGCTCGGCGGAACGGTTCTGCTCGGCGACGACGCGGGGCTGGCCAGGGACGCGCTGGACTTCGTCTTCGGCGGGGCGATGCTGCCGAATCTGCTGAACGCACTGACGCCGGGCTGCCTCGTGGTCACGCCCGGGGACCGGGCGGACCTGGTGGTCGGCTCGCTGGCGGCGCACAGCGCCGGAACCCCGCCCATCGCGGGCGTGCTGCTGACCCTGGACGAGCGCCCCGGCGAGGAGATACTCAAGCTGGCCGCACGTCTCGCACCGGGCACCCCGGTCGTGTCGGTGGCCGGCGGATCCTTCCCCACCGCGGGCGAACTCTTCGCGCTGGAGGGAAAGTTGAACGCGGCAACGCCCCGCAAGGCAGAGACCGCGCTGGGCCTCTTCGAGCGCCACGTCGACACCGGCGCCCTGCTGGAGCGGATCTCCCTGGCCCGCAGCGGCCGCGTCACCCCGATGATGTTCGAGCACGAGCTGCTGGAACAGGCCCGCGCGGACCGGCGCCGCGTGGTACTGCCGGAGGGCACCGAGGAGCGGGTCCTGCGCGCCGCCGATGTGCTGCTGCGCCGCGACGTCTGCGAGCTCACCCTGCTCGGCGACCTCGACATCATCCGCAAGAAGGCCGCCGACCTCGGCATCGACCTCGCAGATACACAGCTGATCGACCCGCAGACCTCGGAGCTGCGCCAGGCGTTCGCGGAGCGGTACGCACAGCTGCGGGCGCACCGCGGGGTCACGGTGGAGCTGGCGTACGACGTCGTCTCGGACGTGAACTACTTCGGCACGCTGATGGTCCAGGAGGGCCTGGCCGACGGGATGGTCTCCGGGGCCGTGCACTCCACCGCCGCGACGATCCGCCCGGCCTTCGAGATCATCAAGACGAAGCCGGACGCGTCGATCGTCTCCTCGGTCTTCTTCATGTGCCTCTCGGACAAGGTCCTGGTGTACGGGGACTGTGCGGTCAACCCGGACCCGGACGCGGAGCAGCTCGCGGACATCGCCGTCCAGTCCGCCGTCACCGCCGCCCGCTTCGGTGTCGAGCCGCGGATCGCGATGCTCTCGTACTCGACGGGCACCTCGGGCACGGGCGCCGACGTCGACAAGGTGCGGCAGGCGACGGACCTGGTGCGCGCGAGCCGACCGGATCTGAGGATCGAGGGTCCGATCCAGTACGACGCGGCGGTGGAGCCGAGCGTCGCCGCGACCAAGCTGCCCGGGTCAGAGGTGGCGGGGCAGGCGACCGTGCTGATCTTCCCGGACCTGAACACCGGCAACAACACCTACAAGGCCGTGCAGCGCTCGGCCGGCGCGGTGGCCGTCGGCCCGGTGCTCCAGGGGCTGCGCAAGCCCGTCAACGACCTCTCCCGCGGTGCGCTCGTCCAGGACATCGTGAATACCGTGGCGATCACGGCGATCCAGGCCCAGGGCGAGGAGCGATCCGCATGACCACCCCCACGAAGGAAGGTTCCGCCGCCGTGCAGGCCCGTCGCGTCCTCGTCCTCAACTCCGGCTCCTCATCGGTGAAGTACCAGCTCCTCGACATGAAGGACCACTCCCGGCTCGCGATCGGCCTGGTCGAGCGGATCGGCGAGGAAACCTCCCGTCTGGTGCACACCCCGCTGACCGGCGGCGCCGCGACACGGGAGCGCACGGGCAGGATCGCCGACCATGAGGCGGCGCTGAAGGCGGCGGCCGAGGAGCTGGCCGCGGACGGGCTGGGGCTGGACTCTCCCGAGCTGGCCTCGATCGGCCACCGGGTGGTGCACGGCGGCCTGCGCTTCACCGAGCCGACCGTGATCACCGACGAGGTGCTGGCTGAGATCGAGCGGCTCGTCCCGGTGGCGCCGCTGCACAACCCGGCGAACATCATCGGGATCCGTACCGCACAGGCGCTCCGCCCCGACCTGCCCCAGGTCGCCGTCTTCGACACCGCGTTCCACACGACGATGCCGGAGTACGCCGCGCGCTACGCGATCGACGTGGAGACCGCGGACGCCCACCGCATCCGCCGCTACGGCTTCCACGGCACCTCGCACGCGTACGTCTCCCGCAAGGCCGCCGAGCTGTTGGGACGCACCCCCGAGGAGGTCAATGTCATCGTGCTGCACCTGGGCAACGGCGCCTCGGCATCGGCGGTGGCGGGCGGCCGGTGCGTGGAGACGTCGATGGGCCTGACCCCGCTGGAGGGGTTGGTGATGGGGACCCGGTCCGGGGACATCGACCCGGCGGTCACCTTCCATCTGACGCGGGTGGCGGGGATGTCGGTCGACGAGGTCGACGTCCTGCTCAACAAGAGGAGCGGTCTGGTCGGCCTCTGCGGGGACAACGACATGCGGGAGATCCGGCGCCGGATCGACGAGGGCGACGAGCGGGCGGCGCTGGCGTTCGACATCTATGTGCACCGACTGAAGAAGTACATCGGCGCCTATTCGGCGGTCCTCGGGCGGGTGGATGCCGTGGTGTTCACGGCGGGGGTCGGGGAGAACTCGGCGCCCGTACGGGAGGCTGCGATCGCCGGTCTCGAAGAGTTCGGCCTCGCGGTGGACGCCGGTCTCAACGCCGTACGGTCCGGTGAACCGAGGCTGATCTCGCCGGACTGCGCGCGGGTCGCGGTCGCCGTGGTGCCGACGGACGAGGAGCTGGAGATCGCCGGCCAGACCTTCGCGCTGGTCGAAGGGCTCGGACGGACCGCGCAGCCCGGGCAGGCCGCACCGCCCGTACAGGTCGACAACTGAGCACCCCCGCGCCCCTTTGTATCTTCCACCAGCCGGAATATTCCGCAGTGAAACAAACCGATAGGATCCGCCTCATGCGCCGTTCCAAAATCGTCTGCACCCTCGGTCCCGCCGTCGACTCCCACGAGCAGCTCGTCGCTCTGATCGAGGCCGGCATGAGCGTGGCCCGATTCAACTTCAGCCACGGCTCCCACGAGGAACACCAGGGCCGTTACGACCGCGTCCGCCGGGCCGCCGCCGAGACCGGCCGGGCGGTCGGCGTACTCGCCGACCTCCAGGGCCCGAAGATCCGCCTGGCGAAGTTCGCCGAGGGCCCCGTCGAGCTGGTACGCGGGGACGAGTTCACCATCACCACCGACGACGTCCCCGGTGACAAGTCGATCTGCGGTACGACCTACAAGGGACTGCCGGGCGACGTCGACAAGGGCGACCCGATCCTGATCAACGACGGCAACGTCGAGCTGAAGGTCGTCGAGGTCGAGGGTTCCCGGGTCAAGACCATCGTCATCGAGGGCGGGGTGATCTCCGACCACAAGGGGATCAACCTGCCGGGTGCGGCAGTGAACGTCCCGGCCCTGTCCGAGAAGGACGTCGATGACCTCCGCTTCGCCCTGCGGATGGGCTGCGACCTGGTCGCCCTCTCCTTCGTGCGCGACGCCGACGACGTCAAGGACGTCCACAAGATCATGGACGAGGAGGGCCGCCGGGTCCCCGTCATCGCCAAGGTCGAGAAGCCGCAGGCCGTCGAGCACATGGAGGGCGTCGTCATGGCGTTCGACGGTGTGATGGTCGCCCGTGGCGACCTGGCCGTCGAGTACCCCCTGGAGAAGGTCCCGATGGTGCAGAAGCGCCTCGTGGAACTCTGCCGGAGGAACGCCAAGCCGGTGATCGTGGCGACCCAGATGATGGAGTCGATGATCACCAACTCGCGGCCGACCCGCGCCGAGGCGTCCGACGTCGCCAACGCGATCCTGGACGGTGCCGACGCGGTCATGCTGTCCGCCGAGTCCAGCGTGGGCGCGTACCCGATCGAGACGGTCAAGACGATGTCGAAGATCGTCGTCGCCGCCGAGGAGGAGCTGCTCTCCAAGGGCCTGCAGCCGCTGGTCCCGGGCAAGAAGCCCCGTACCCAGGGTGGTTCGGTGGCCCGCGCGGCCTGCGAGATCGCGGACTTCCTGAACGGCAAGGCGCTGGTCGCCTTCACCAAGTCCGGTGACACGGCCCGCCGGCTCTCCCGCTACCGCGCCGCGCAGCCGATCCTGGCCTTCACCACCGACGAGTCCACCCGGAACCAGCTCGCGCTGAGCTGGGGCGTCGAGGCCCACGTCGTGCCGCACGTGGACAACACCGACGCCATGGTGGACCTGGTCGACGCGGAGCTGCTGAAGCTGAGCCGCTACAACGCCGGCGACACGATGGTCATCACGGCCGGCTCGCCCCCCGGCGTCCCGGGCACCACCAACATGGTCCGGGTGCACCACGTGGGCGGCAGCGACCGCGGCTGACGAGCCGACCGCACCGGCATACGACTGTGGCCCGCATCCCCTTCGACGGGGGTGCGGGCCACAGCCTTGTGCGGCTCCCTGACGGGTCCTTGAGTCACCTCATCAGCTGTTGCCGCCGGTGAAGTAGTTGTGCAGCCCGGGCACCGTGAGCGTGCCGCCGAACTGGCCGGCCTGGGTGACCTTCACGTTGGTGAAGAACGCGAACGGAACGTTCAGCGGCGGCGGGGTCTCGGGACTGAACGTGATCGGGATGAGGCCGAAGAGGTTGCCCTTCAGCTCCTCCGTGTACATCGTCACCGTGCCTTCGCGGATGGTGGACGTCGAACCCTTCCGCGCCTGGACGTGGCCGATGGTGCCGCCCGGACCCTCGGTCAGCTGGTGCAGGTCCTTGATGTCGATGGACGACGCGGTGAACTTCAGCACCTTCTTCGTGGTGCCGTCGCCCTTCTCCACCTCGACGATGCCCTTGTAGTCGAGTCCGTTCAGGGTGAGCAGCGAACTCTCCAGGATCCACGGCTGGTTCGGAACCCTGGGGATGCCCTGCTCCAGGTCCGCCGCGGCCAGCGCCTTGGGGTCGGCGGTGGGGCACGGGAACGGCTGCTTGGCGCCGTCCGGGATGTCGTCGTCCTTCTTGGGGTCGAGTCCCTTGGCGCTCTCGTCGAGCTCCTTGACCGACGTACCCGCCTTGTCGGCCGCCTCGCGGATGGCGTCGGCGGTCTTGCCGACCGTGTCCTTCGCCGCGTCCGTCACCTTGGACACGGGCTTCTCGGCGGGCTCGCTCGTCGCGGACGCCGACGGCTTCGGGGACGCGGTGGTGGCGCTCGGGGACGGGCTCGCCGTCTCCTTGTCCGGTCCGTCGAAGAGATCCTTGAGCGCGTCGCCGACGCCCAGCGGATCGAGCGGGTTGTTCGTCGCCGTGGGCGACGGGGAGGCGCTCGGCGCCGCGGCGGGCGCCTCGCTCTGCCGGTCCGCCGCGGCGTTCGCCGACGGGGTCGCCGACGGGGTCGCCGACGGCTTCGGCGTCGCCTCGGCACTCTGGTCCGCACCGGTGGAGGCGCTGGCGGACGGCGACGGTGTCTTCGTCTCCGACGCGGACGCCGAGGGCTCCGGCGACTGGCTCGGCTCGTCCGAGCGCGTCACACAGGGGCCCGGCGCGAACGGGATGTCCGTCGCGTCGTCGGCCAGCGCGAGCTTGGGGGTGAGTCCCATCCCGACGAAGACAGCCGTCGGCATCGCGGCGAGCGCGAAGGCCTTGCCCGCGGGTATGTGCAGCTTCGTCAGCAGCGACTTCCTCGGGGCCGCGTGGCGCGGCCCGCTTCTCGCCCGGAGATCCTCGCCCCCGGTCGAGTTCAGCTGCGTCTCGTCACCCCGCACTGTTCCTCCCGCCGCCTGCGTCAACTTTGCCGTTCGTGCTGTCGTCGTTCCACGGAGCGGGCCCGGGGCTGTACGTCCCCGCGGCACCGTGCTGCGGGTCGGAACCGTCCGGCAGCGCACCGTCGGGCCCTGCCGGGTCCTTCGGGCCGGCTCCGGCTCCGGGCTGGGCCGGCTGCTCGGCGACCGGCGTGCCCGGTGCCCAGGAAAGGGCGAGGCAGCCACCGATCATGGCGAGGAGGAATCCGATGAGGAACCCGCCGAGGTTGGACACCGGGATGGAGACCAGCGCCAGCAGGATCGAGGCGACACCGGCGAAGACCCGGACGATTTGGTGGAACCACATGGTCAGACCGAGCGTGATCAGCAGTACACCGATGATCAGTGAGCCCGCACCCGCGGTGGTCGCCATGGCCAGCGTGAGGTGGCCGATCTTGAGATTGGCGTACGGGAAGTACGCGATCGGCGCCCCACCGAGTGCGGTGAGCAGGCCCGCCCAGAACGGCCGGCTGCCCCGCCAGGCACGGAAACGCTGCCGAAGGACGCGGGTGTAGTGCTCGTTCTGCCCCGTGGAGTCGGCGCTCATGGAAAACAGCTCCCTGGAACCGGTATTGCTGTGAAAGAAGAGGGAGCCGGTTGGGCGGAGCAGCGTGACCGCTCCTCCGCCCGCCCGGACGGAGTGCTTAGTAGCACTCCTTGACGCCGTTGTAGAGGCGCATGCTCAGCCCGCTGAGCTTGAAGGTGCCGGCCGTGGTGGCCCAGGCCTTCTGCTTCACGTTGTCGAGAATCGCGCGGTCCGCCTGCTGGGCGAAACCGTTCTCCTTGATGTTCTCGCCGGACTTGATGGCCGGACCCTTGGAGGCGTCCTTCGCCGCAACACCGATGTCGATGTTCTTGAACGTGGCGTCGGCGTCCAGATCCGCGACATCGAGGTACAGGTTCTCGGCGTGGACCGGGGTACCGCCGCCACCGGCCTTCAGCATGAGGCTGACGGACCCGAGGACCGGGATGTCCGGCGTGACGACGGACTGGCACATGCCCGTGATGTCGGCCGACTTGAACGACGAGATCGCGACCGGGTGCACCGTCTTCGCGTCACCCTTGAGCTCCGCGTAGCCGACGTCTATGCCGCCGTACTGCGAGAAGCCCTTGCCGTCCAGGTGCTCCGCTGTCACCTTGAACGACTGGCCGGAGACGCTGAACGACGCGGCCAGCGCGCCCTGCGCCAGGGCTACACCGACCGCGGCCGTCGCGGCCACACTCGGAACCATGACGAGAGCGAACCGCTTCCATCTGGTCCCGCCACGAACTTGGGACTCCATGACTTTCCTCCTTCTCGGACGTACATCTCCGGTCCGGGCCTCGGCCCGTCCTGGGATGGGAGAAGTGCTACGTCCTCGGAAAGGAGAGCGCCGGAACCGGAGGCGTGAACCGCGTCCGAATCACTGGCGATCACCCCCGAGCGACAACCACCGGCCACGCGTTCGCGCAACCTGTTCGGACAGGCCCTGCCGGACGGCAGGAACCCCCCTGTCCGCGGTCGGCGCCACTGCCGCCGACCCACTCGGTGGGGACCCAAATCGGCCGCCGCGCCGACTGGCGGTCGGGCTGGCGTCATTGGACCGAGCGTGGCCGATCGTGGTGCATTAGCGCCCGCGGCACAAGGGGGTTCGTTACTCGCTAGTAACGGCCCGATAACCAAGGCACGACAGGGCGCCGCCACCCGGCCACACAGGGTGGCATCCCCCGCAAGAAGGAAAGGGAGAATTGGGGTGCTTAATCGGACAGAACCCCGCCCACGATTTACTGGCAGTAACAGTCCGTGCTTTTATCAAGATTTGGTAAAGCGAGGGCGCATATTGTCGCCGGATCGCGAAAACGGCCGTGGCGCCCCGGGAG